>CALGGP010000139.1 GCA_937915885.1 uncultured Selenomonadales bacterium
AGTTCGAGTGGGGGCGCCGACGGCACGGGTGGGAACCACGGACTCCGTTGGGCGCTGACATCGACGGGTGGGAGTGCCGTCGGCGCCCCATCATTCGTCGCTCCCAATTACGAATTACGCATTGTGCATTACGAATTGCCTTTCGGCGGCGCCCTATATAAACTTTCGGGCGAAACACAAATTTTTAATGAGAGGAGGCGATCAGATTATGGATGAAAAAAATTTTGTCCACCTCCACGTCCATACTCAGTTCAGCCTCCTCGACGGCATCAGCCGCATCAAAGACCTCGTCGCTCAAACCAAAGCCCTCGGCATGAACGCCGTCGCCATCACCGACCACGGAAATCTCTACGGCGCCGTCGCATTCTATAAAGCCGCCCGCGCCCTCGACATCAAACCCATCATCGGTTGCGAAGTCTATCTGGCTCCCACCGATCGCAAAATCCGCGCGGAAGTTCACGGCGTCAGATATCATCATCTGATTCTGCTCGCCGAAAACGATCGCGGCTATAAAAATCTGATCAAACTCGTCTCGCTTGCCGGCACAGAGGGCTTTTATCATAAACCGCGCGTCGATAAGGAAATCCTCCGTCAATATCACGACGGGCTGATTGCCTTGTCGGCGTGCGTCGCCGGAGAAATTCCCCGCGCCATCATCAACAAAGACCTCACTCTCGCCGATCAACTCGTCGACGAGTACGTTGACATCTTCGGGCGCGACAATTTTTTTCTCGAAATCCAAAAGCACGGGCTCGACGATGAGATCACCGTCGCCGATCGATTGATCGAGATCGCCAAGCGCAAATCGTTGAAGCTCGTCGTCACCAACGATGTGCATTACGTTCGGCGCGAAGACGCCCGCTATCAGGACATCATGCTTTGCATTCAGACGAACTCGACCGTCGACAATCCCAATCGCCGCTTGAAATTTAACTCCGACGATTATTATCTCAAATCGCCCGAGGAGATGCGCGCGCTGTTTCCTCAACATCCCGACGCCGCCGACAATACCGTCGAGATTGCCGACCGTTGCAATGTCACGTTCGAGTTCAATTGCATGAAGTTGCCGCATTATCCGCTCCCCAAAAATTTTTCCGACGCCGCCGCTTACCTCCGATCGCTTTGCGAAGAGCGCCTGCCCAAACTTTATCCGACCGTCGACGACAAAATACGCGCGCGCCTCGACTACGAGTTGTCGATGATCCGCTCGATGGGCTATGACAATTATTTTCTGATCGTCCGCGATTTTATTCAGTTCGCGAAGTCGAAAGGGATCGCCGTCGGACCGGGACGAGGCTCCGCCGCCGGATCGCTCGTCGCCTACCTGCTCGGCATTACCGATCTCGATCCGCTCGAGCTCGGGCTGCTGTTCGAGCGATTTTTAAATCCCGATCGAGTGACGATGCCCGATATCGACGTGGATTTTTGCTACCTGCGACGTGAGGAGGTGATTGAATACGTCAAGCGGACGTACGGGCGGGATCACGTGGGGCAAATCGTAACCTTCGGGACGATGGCGGCAAAGGCAGTCGTGCGCGACGTCGGGCGGGCGCTCAATTGGCGCGTCGAAGATACGACTCGGATCGTAAAAATGATGCCCAACGAAATAAAATTTACGCTCGACGAGGCGCTTGAAATGTCGAACGAATTGCGGCAGGCGTATGAAAAAGAGCCGCGCGTCAAAGAATTGATAGATCTGTCGAAACAATTGGAAGGACTCCCGCGACACACATCGGTGCACGCGGCGGGGCTGGTGATCGCGCCGGAGCCGCTCGACGGACTCGTGCCGGTGCAGCAGACGGGCGACACGCTCATCACGCAATTCGACAAAGACACGCTCGAGGAGCTCGGGCTGTTGAAGATGGACTTCCTCGGGTTGCGAACGTTGACGGCGTTGACGGAGGCGATCGCCAACATCAAAAAAACTTACGAGACGTTCAGCGTCGAGCCGATTGCGACGAAAAAATTGCGGCGGCTCGATCGGCAGTTGTCGTTGTTCGACAGCCCGCTGCCGACGGTCGAATCGATCCCGTTATCCGATCCGACGACCGCGCGCATGCTCGCCGACGGAAAAACGGGCGCGGTGTTTCAGTTGGAATCGGCGGGCATCACAAAACTCGTGCGCGATCTCCGTCCGAAGTGTTTCAACGATTTGATCCCGATCGTCGCGCTGTATCGACCGGGACCGTTGGGCTCGGGCATGGTCAGTGACTTCATCGATCGCAAAAACGGCAAGGTCGCCGTCGAGTACCTTCACCCGAAGCTCGAGCCGATTTTGAAGGAAACTTACGGCGTGATCCTCTATCAGGAGCAGGTGATGGAGATCGTGCGGGAGTTGGCGGGCTTCACGCTCGGGCGCGCGGATATACTCCGTCGGGCGATGAGCAAAAAAAAATCCGATATCCTTCTCGCTCAAAAAAAAGATTTCGTCGACGGATGCTCCGCGCGGAATGTCGATCGGGCGTTGGCGGAAAAAATTTTCGAGCTGCTGTTGCACTTTGCGGATTACGGATTCAATAAAAGTCACTCGGCGGCGTACGGACTGCTGACGTGGCGGATGGCGTATTTGAAGGCGAATTATCCGGCGGAGTATATGGCGGCGATGCTGTCAAGCGTAATGGATTTGGACAAGACGACGGACTACGCGGATTTGGCGCGGCGAATGAAAATAAAATTGCTCGGCCCCGACATCAATCAATCCGCGCGGAATTTTACGGTGGTCGACGGAAAAATCTTATTCGGGCTGGCGGCGTTATGGAACATCAGCGAG
The DNA here is from genome assembly GCA_937915885.1 of uncultured Selenomonadales bacterium. Classification (GTDB taxonomy): domain Bacteria; phylum Bacillota; class Negativicutes; order Selenomonadales; family Selenomonadaceae; genus Quinella. The sequence goes on from CALGGP010000139.1 coordinate 2,771, forward strand.
CAGATGGTCGATCACATAATCGAAGTGAGGGAGCGCGGCGGCAAATATAAATCGCTGACGGATTTTTGCCGACGTGTCGATCTCAAACTGATCAATCGTCGAGTGGTAGAAATTTTTATAAAGAGCGGGGCGTTCGATGCGATCGATCGGCGGCGGACGGCATTGATCGCGATGATCGACGAGGCATTTGCGGCGGGCGAACGATATAAAATCGAGCGTGCGAGCGGGCAGGTCGGACTGTTCGGCGAGAAGGAGTATTCAATCGAAGTGGCGGTGCCGACGGTCGAAGAAAAATCGCGGACGGAAATTCTGACGTGGGAGAAGGGGACATTAGGATTTTATTTGAGCGGGCATCCGCTCGACGAATTTCGAGACAAATTCAAAGGATTTATAACGATTCGCGAAGTCAAAGAAAAAAATTTTGACGACGGGAAGAAAATAAAAATATCAGGACTCATAATCGGGCTGCGACGATCGATCACCAAGGGCGGCGACACGATGTGCTTCATAACGCTCGAGGATTACACCGATCGAGTAAATGTAACGATATTTCCGAGGGTCTTGCAGAGCGCCGGCGATCGGTTGGGGCTTGACAAGGCGGTTATCATGGATTGCAGTCTCGAAACGTACAACGGCGAGATGACGTTCTCCGCAGAGTCGGTGACGAGCGCCGCCGAGTACCAACCGAGCTATGTTCTTCTGAACGTCGACGACAGCAATCTCGAGCAGGTGAAGGCGATCTGTTCGGAGCATCGCGGCAATCGGAAAGTATATATAAAAAATCGCGATAAGGGGACGCCGATTCGCGGTTGCGAGGCGGACGACAGTGATGAGCTGTTCGAGGCGTTGAAAAATTTATTGGGCGCGGACAATGTTCGCTGCATGTGAGAACGGGATGTGATGGCTTTGAAAAAATTGATCACGGGCTTTATAATCGCGACGGCATTGGGTATAGTGGGCTTGGACGTCGGGGCGCAACCGAACGAGAGGCAAGCGATCATGGAGGACGACGGGATCGTGCAATTGACGTCGTCGGAAAATGTGACGGCGCCTTCGACGGTGGCGACGGGCTTGCGCGCGGGCTACAACATCACGCCGATGCCGAACACGCGAGCGGTGCCGCCGGGCGACAAATTACCGCAAATGACGGCGACGTCGGCGATAGTGATCGAGGCGAAGACGGGGCATGTGCTTTACGAGCGGGACGCGGACAAACAAATGTATCCTGCATCGACGACAAAGATGATGACGTTGATCACGGCGCTCGAGAGCAATAATCTCGACGAGATCGTGACGGTGAGCGAACGGGCGTCGGGCGCGGAGGGCTCCACGTTGTGGCTGGAGATTGGCGAGAAAATTCCGTTGGGCGAGCTGTTGAGCGGAATGATCATGACGAGCGGCAACGATGCGGCGATAGCGATAGCGGAGCACGTTGACGGGACGGTGCCGGAGTTTGCGGCGCATATGACGCGGCGGGCGCATGAGTTGGGCGCGGTCGGGACGAATTTCGTCAACGCGAACGGTCTGCCGGACGCAAATCATTACACGACGGCACATGATTTGGCGCGAATGGCGGCGTACGGATATACGCTGGATCATTTTGCGGACATTGTGAGTGCGCGGGAAGGATATTTTCCTTGGGTGCACGACTCGGAATCGAAAACGTTGCGCAGTGAGAATCAAATGTTGTGGCTTTACGAGGGCGGCAACGGCGTGAAGACGGGCTACACCGACGCGGCGGGTCGCTGCCTGGTGTCGGCGGCGAATCGCAACGGCGTGCAATTGATTGCGGTGGTGCTCGACAGTCTTTACATTTGGAATGACTCGATCGCGTTGTTGGATTACGGCTTCTCGAAAGTGGGCAATGAGGCGGTCGTGCGAGCGAACGAGACGGCGGCGACGTTGCCGATCGTGTCGGGAAGAAAGAAGTCGATGCAAGTCAAGACGGTGGACGAGCTGATCATGCCGACGTTCAAAGACGACGAGTCGGCGTACAATTTGCAGTATGACTTGCCGAGCTTCCTGAAGGCGCCGATCAAAAAGGGCGACGCGGTCGGGCGGGTGCATGTGTTGTGCGACGGCAAGGAGGTTGCGCAGACGGAGGTCGTGGCGACGGCGGACGTCGAGCAGAAGTCGTTCTTTAAGATGCTCATAAATTTTTTGGGGCTCAATGACATTTTCTGATCCGCCCCGCTGATTCTTGCAAGGGCAATATTGACGTGATACAATCGCTCCGAAATTTTTTGACGGAGTGATTTTTTTTGATCACCGAATGCGCTCACGCCAAGCTCAATCTTTCGCTCGACATCCTCGGCACTCGAAACGACGGCTTTCATGAAGTCAGTATGATCCTTCAATCGATCGCGCTTGCCGATCAGCTTTTTTTCGAGCGCTCCGACGTCGGCATCAATCTTACCGTCGAGCCGTCCGACATCGAAGGCGCCGATCTTCTTCCAACCGACGAGCATAATCTCATCGTCAAATCCGCGCGGATCATTTTCGAGCGCTTCAATCTCAACGGCGGGCTCAATATCCGTTTGAAAAAAAATATTCCGATCGGCGCGGGACTCGCGGGAGGCTCCGCCGACGCCGCCGCCACACTCCGCGCGATCAATAAAATTTTCGATCTCAATCTCGACAACGATCGATTGAAAGAGATCGCGACGGAGATCGGTTCCGACGTTCCGTTTTGCATCGAAGGCGGCACCGCCCTTGCTGAAGGTCGCGGCGAACGTTTGACGCAATTGCCGTCGCTCCCGACAATTCCGATCGTGCTCGTCAAACCGCGCGGAGCCGTTTCAACCGCGTTAGCGTATAAAACCTACGACACCGATCCTTCGCCCGAGCACCTCGACAACCTTCAACTGGTCGAGGCGATAAAAATCGGCGACGTTGAGGCGGTCGGCGAATTGATGTTTAATGTGCTCGAAAGAGTTGCCGTCAAATTCAATCCGTCGATCATCGACATCAAACAGCGTTTGCTCGACGCGGGAGCGCCGGCGGCGATGATGAGCGGCTCGGGACCGACGGTTTTTGCGCTCGCGCGCTCGAAAGAGGACGCCGCTCGGATCGCTCAATCGATCGGAGATGTCGACGCTAAAATTTTCGTCACAAATACTGTCTGAACTTCCGCGCGGAATATAAAAAGGGCGCCGCCAACGCTCCCGCCCCCGAATGGCAGCGCCCAACCAAGGCTGAGGTTCCCACCCGCGTCGGCAACGCCCGAGCGATATCGCGGCTCCCTCCGCGTTGTCGGCGCCCGAGCGATATCGCGGTTTTCACCCGCGTCGGCAGCGCCCGAGCGATATCGCGGTTTTCACCCGCGTCGGCAACGCCCGAGCGATATCGCGGCTTCCTCCGCGTTGATGACACCCGAGCGATGTCGCGGCTCCCTCCGCGTTGTCGGCGCCCGAGCGATGTCGCGGCTCCCTCCGCGTTGTCGGCGCCCGCCTTTATTGAAAAAAATTTTTTCGAGGGTGGGTGGG
>CALGGP010000140.1 GCA_937915885.1 uncultured Selenomonadales bacterium
CTTTTTGCAAAAATAGGTAACAAAAATGAAACCCACAAGGATTTAGGCATAATTATCACCTGATTAAGCTGTACATCAAATCTTCCTGCTTGCGCAGACATTTATTCAGTTCAAATTTATCGAGGATCGTCTCGCGCGCCGCCTTACCGATCCGCGCGGCGAGTGCCCGATCGTCGAGAATTTCCATGATCCGACGCGCAATGTGATGCGGCGAGCGGAACTCCGCCAACAATCCGTTGACGTTATCCTCCATGACTTCCTGAACGGGCGGCGTTTTCGAGCCGACGATTGCACAGCCGAAGCTCATAGCCTCGAGGAACGACCACGACAATACGAACGGTCGCGTCAAATACACGTGGCAACTCGACGAACGGAGGATTTTTCTGTAGTCGCCGCGATTGCGGAGCCCGACGAAGTGCATGCGCTCTTTGTCGTAGCCGCCCTTTTCTTCCTCCATCTTTTGATACGTCGTATCCTTCAACTTGGCACCGTAGCAGATACGATCCTTGCCGGCGAGCACGACGTGAGTATTCGGGCGATGCGCCAGCACGATCCGAAGCGCGTCCATCAGATAGGGGAAGCCGCGATACATTTCAAAGCCGCGCGCAACGTAAGTAATAATTTCCGTGCCCTCCGGCAGATGCAGATCAATATCATCGAGATCGAGCCCCGGACGTTTACCCTCGGGATCGGGCGAGCAAAATTGCGTGTCAATCCCTTCGTGAATGACTTTGATCATCGGCTTGAAAAGATCGGGGAATTGAGACAACTGCCATTGAGTGGGCGTCACGCCGACATCACACAGCTCGAGATTGACCAGATGATGAGCATTACGAGTGCGAATCGAAATTTTATTGGGCATCTGCGGAATCTCATCGGGCCACCAAAAACTGTCGCTGTTATCGGAGTTGTAATACCACTCGAAATAGCCCATGATCGGCACATTCGGATATAAATCTTTGCAGTAGAGGGTCGAGCCCCAACCGGTGTGCGCGATAATCACGTCGGGCTTGATGTTCTGCTCCTTCGCCATCCATTCCATCGCGCGCACCACCGCTTGACCTTCAACAACTGCCTCCGCCGCCGGACGCAACGGTCCGCACGTCTCGATCCACTTGGTTGCCTCCTCGGCGGGCTTCTGGTAAAGCGCGAGCGTCACGCCCTTAAGGTTGGCTTTGATCGAGTTCTCCTTCGACAGGAAAAAAACCTTGTTCTCGGGATTCATCGCAAGGTACGGCGCAATATTCAAGTACTGCGCGGGGAACGAAGGGTGCAGAATAAAGATGTTCACTAACAATCTCTCCTCTTGGTTGTTCGACTGAAAATCTATTTGACAATCTTAAGCGTTCTGAGCCTGATAAAGGCGATAGTAGGCGCCGTTGCGTTTGAGCAGTTCATCATGCGAACCCGCCTCGATGATGCGCCCCTTCTCGATCACGACGATCGCATCGCAATCCCGAACCGTCGATAAGCGGTGAGCGATCATCAGCATCGTGCGCCCTTTTGCGATTGGCTCGATGTTGCTCATAATTATGTTCTCCGATTCGTAATCGAGCGCCGACGTCGCTTCGTCGAAGATCAACACATGCGGATCGGAGATCAGCGCGCGAGCGATCGCGATCCTCTGACGCTGTCCGCCGCTCAACAATGAACCGCGCTCGCCGACGAATGTTTCATATCCATGCGGCAACTGCGAAATGAAATCGTCCGCGCCCGCAAGTTTCGCCGCCTTCACGACGTCCTCATGCGATGCGTTCGGACATGCGATCTGAATGTTCTCCTCGATCGTCCCCGAGAAAAGCATGCTGTCCTGAAGCACCACGCCGATCTGTCGACGCAACCACGCCGGTTCGACCTGCGCGATGTCAACGCCGTCGATCAGTATGCGACCGTTGTCGGGCAGGAACAATCGCTGAATCAATTTGGTCAACGTCGATTTGCCCGAGCCCGACCGTCCCACGATGCCCACCTTCATGCCCGCCGG
>CALGGP010000141.1 GCA_937915885.1 uncultured Selenomonadales bacterium
CCGCCTCGAGCGGTGGAAGTCAGCATTGGCGCCGCCGGCGCAGGGTGGGAACCACGGGCTAAGTTGGGCGCCGACCTCGGGGGGCGGGTGCGCCGGCGGCGCCCATATAATTCCTCGGCGGCGCCACAATAAAAATATGAGGAGGTGAGGACATTGGAAAAATATCTGCGCGAACTCTCAAAAGTCAAGACGCTCGAGCCCGACGAAGAATACGATCTCTGGCGCCGCTTCAAAATGTTTCACGACGCCTCCGCGCGGAGCCGCCTCATCGAATCGTATCAGCCGCTCGTGTTCAAACAGGCGCTCCCCTATCGCGACCTGCCCGACGTCATGGATTTGATCCAAGAGGGCACCGTCGGACTGATCGAATCCGTCGAGAGCTACGAGCCCGAGCGCGGCGTCGCGTTCAGCCTCTACGCCGTTCATCGAATCCGCGGCAGAATGTTTGACTTCCTCCGTCGACAGGGACGCGCTCAACCTTCGCGCGAATCCGATTACTCCGAGCAAGCCGATCGATTGTCGGACGCGGGACCTTCGGTATCGGAATTGGCGGAGACGCATGAACTGTTCGCTCACCTCCACGCGGCACTCGAGCGCCTTCCGAGCAACGAACGGGCGGTGCTCGAATCGATCTACATCGAAAGTCAAGAGGCAAAAACCGTGGCGGGACGTCTGAAGTTGAGCGTGTCGCACATCTATCGATTGCAAAAACAGGGCATCCGACGAATCAGAGGAATGTTGGCGCGGTTCGTCAAGAATTTTTGATGAAACGTATTGATTATGATATAATCGAAGGCAATCTTGACGGGAACGAAGGTGAGACCGATGGAGGAAAGACGAATCAAATTGCGTCGACACATACAAGCGGCGCGGGCGTGGCTGTTGCAGGCGGACAAATCGCTCGAGCGCGAAAACGACGTGCAGGGCGATCTGAAATTGATGTTGGCGCGCGCGGAGTTGGCGCAAACGCGGTCGTCACGTCGGGCGTGGGCGAAAAAAATATTACCGGCGTTGACGGCGCTGACGATAGCGGGCGCAGTGCTGTTGAGCGATGATCCCGTCGCCTCGGATGAAGAGTTGCCTCCGCCGTTGCAAACGGCAATAGTCGAGCCGACGTTGATCGAGCAGCCGTTGATCGAACCGCCGGTGCTCAAACCGCCGTCGGAAATTCGACCCGACGAATTGATGATGTTGCCGCCCGATCCTCCGCCCGCTGAGCCGATCGAAGAGCCGATAGAAGAACCGATCGTCGAGCCGACATATGAGGCGCCGATATACGAGGAGCCGATCGAGCCGATTGACGAGCCGGTAACGGAATATGAGGCGCCGCCAATCGAATATTACGAGCCGACGTACGAACCGACATATGAGGAGCCGACATACGAGGCGCCGAAATATGAGGCGGCGGTCGTGCCGAACGAAGACATACAACAGCTGATGCTGGACGCGGGGCAAATACTTCGCGCGAAATGAAGGAGGAAGTATAAGCGGAACCGATAAATCCGATTGGCGCGGCGGCAAATGAGGCGCCGACATACGAAGCGGCGGCGGTCGTACTGAACGGAGACATACAACAGCTGATGTCGGAGGCGTGGCAGATACTCCGCACGAAATGAAGGAGGAAGTAATTTTTGAGCGTGTTGAAGCGAATGAAAAGGGCACGAGCGACGGCGCTGGCGACGGTGTTGACAATGCTGTCGACAACGTCGGTGCTGGCGTCGGAGGAAAATCCGATAGAGACGATAGAGCCGTTCGAGGAGTCGGCGGAAGAATTTGTCGCGTTTGACGAAGACGAGCCCGAAACAGTGTCGGAGCCGTTTGAAGAATCGATCGAAAAGCCCGAAGTGCCGATTGATCCGATAGCGGAGCGACCGCTCGATCCGATAGCGCCGAGCGATCCGACCGAGCCGATTGAATCACTCGAGCCGATAAAAGAACCGACGGATCAACCGTTGGATCAGTCGATGGCTCAACCGACGATTGATGAGGCGACGGGTCAACCGATCGCGCGCCCGACGACAGTGACGAATCCGCCTTCGGAATATGATCTCGGACCGTTGGAGCCCGAACATGACGAGCCTGTTGTTGATCCGAATCGGGTTGAAGAAATTATGCGCCCGTACGAGGGCAAAACGATCGTCGACATCGAATTTGACGGGGCGTCGGAAAAAACGCTGCCGACTGTCCGCGCGGCGATGGCTCAACACGTGGGCGACACGTTCACGCTGGCGACGGTGATGCGGGATCGGGAATCGATCATGAACACGGGCTATTTCTCGGACATGTATCAGACGATAGACGAGGTGCCGGAGGGCGTAGTCGTCAAATATCATCTGATAGAAAATCCGATCCTGCGGGGCATTGAGATCACGGGCAACGAGGTCGAGAAGCTCGAGGACTTGGAAAAAGTCTTAACCATGCGCAAGGGCGAAGTGCTCAACAGTTCGGTGTTGCAGGAAGACGTAGAAGAGCTGCAGAATCGGTATCGCGAGGACGGCTACATCCTGATGAAAGTGACGGACATGAATCTCGACAAGGACGGGATATTGCATCTGAAGATCAACGAAGGCATTTTGGAAGGGTATGCGGTCAAGGGCAATAAAAAAACGAAGGACAAAGTGATCCTTCGCGAGATGCGGCAGAAGCCGGGCGAAGTATTCAACTCGAAGTCCGCGCGGCGCTCGATGCAACGCGTTTATAATCTGGGCTTTTTCGAGGACGTCAACATCAAAATGAATCCGGGCGTGGAGCCGAACGCGGTGATCATGGAGGTCAACGTCAAGGAAAAACGGACGGGGACATTCGGAATTGGCGCGGGCTATTCGTCGGAGGACGGCATCATCGGAATGGTGTCGATCGCTGATACGAACTTCAGAGGCGTGGGCGACTCGGTGAGCTTGACGTATGAAATGAGCGGCGACGACGAGGACGCGCATGGAATTGTATTTGCGTATCGTAAGCCGTGGCTGGATCATCGAGAGACGGCGGGGTTGTTGCGGGTGTACAATCGGACGTATGAATACGACGATTATGATACGCGCGGTCGATTGAAGGAAGAATATATGAGAAAGTATTCGGGCGGCGAATTTACATTCAGTCGACCGATGAGTGAGTACTCGACGAATTATCTGACGTTGCGGCATCGCAAAGACGATTATGTAAAGCATGTGTCGAGCGGCAACGCGGGGAATCGTTCGGGCTCGGACGGCTCGAGTTGGCGTAAAAATAATTTCGGTGTGACGCGTTCGGTGACGATGGAGCATGTGACGGACACTCGGGACAATGTATATAATCCGACGGAGGGCTCGCGGGTAAATTTATCGGCGGAGTTCGGCGGCTGGCTGGGCGGCGACTTTGACTTTCAGAAGTACGGGATCGATCATCAGGCGTACTTCAAAGCAGGGCATGTGCAGGTGTGGGCGTTGCGCGCTCGCTACGGAGTCGGTCACGGCGACATCTCGGAGTTCAACCAATATCGGATCGGCGGGCAGGACAGTCTGCGCGGCTATCGTGAGGATCAATTTCGGGGCGATCGAATGACGTCGGGGACGCTCGAATACAGATTCCCGCTGTTTAATAAAGTGCAGGGCGCGCTGTTCACCGATTGGGGCGCGGCGTGGATGACGGGATTCAAGCCGGAAGACTTCCACGGCTCGGTCGGCATGGGGGTGGCGTTGATGACGCCGCTCGGACCGTTGCGCCTTGACTACGGGCGCGGCTCGCAGGGCGGACGATTACATTTCTCGGTCGGCGGCGCGTTCTGACGATCGAATAAAAAAATAAAGGCTGCTCATCGACGGGCGGCTTTTTTGTTTGCGCTTAAATCATCGCCCGATAAAAAAAGAATTGATCTGCCTCCTTCTCCGTTTTATAATAGGAGTGAAAAAAAAAACAGATAGTATCATGCGGAAGGAGGCACGACGGAATGAGCTCGGAAAATCTGCAGGGGTTACAACTTCAATTTTTGGAGCATCTTTGTTTGGGTTGCATGACGTATCGAAAAAATCTCGACGAGCCATGCTCATGCGGCTGGCGCGACGACAGTCAAAATGATCGTCATCAATTATGTTCGGGTTCGTCGCTCGCCGGAAGATACATGGTTGGGCGCGTTTTGGGTGAAGGCGGCTTCGGCATCACGTATCTCGGTTGGTCTATCAAACAGAACAAAAAAGTTGCGATCAAAGAATTTTTCCCCGGTAAAAAATATGTCCGACGCGATGATGATCGTTATACGGTGACTCCGATCGGCGGCAGCGAATTCAATCAAAAGTTTCAAGGTGAGTGCCGGAAATTCTTCGACGAGTATCAACGCGTTGCAGCCTTCGACGCCGATCCGAACATCGTCCGCGCGGAAGATTGCTTCAATGAAAATGGAACGGCTTATATCGTCATGGAATTTGTCGAGGGAAAAACTCTCGCGCAATATATCAATATCAACGGTCGCATGACATTCAACGATGCTGTAAACGTGTTGGCGCCGTTGGCGGATTCGCTGGAGCGGATGCACGCTCAAAATCTCATTCATCGAGACATCAGCCCCGAGAATATCATGCTCACCGACAATAAAACAGTAAAACTGTTGGACTTCGGAATCGCGCGGGAGTTTTCGTCGTCGATCAAAATCGCCAAAGGACTGACGGAGTCTTATAAGGAAGGTTATTCGCCGCTGGAACAATACTTCAGGTTCGGCGACCAAGGCTCTTGGACAGATGAATATGCTTTGGCTGCGACCATATATTTTGCGATCACCGACAGCGTTCCGACCGAGGCGATGGAGAGATCCAACGGCGCGGAGCTCATCAAGCCGACGCAATTGGGAGCCGTCATTACGTCCGAGCAAGAAAAAAGTCTTTTAAAAGGCATGTCGATAAAATACGAGGATCGATATCCGACGGTGCGGGAATTTTACAATGCGTTGACGGGCAAAAATCAATCCGCAAAACCGTCGGGCGATTATCCGAACGGAGTTGATCCGCGCGGAGTATTCGCCGTCCTGCTCGAAAAAATAAGAACCCTGCCGCAATGGTTTGCGCCCGCCGTCATCGTCGCGCTTGGAGCCCTCGTCATTTTGTCGTCCGAATCGAAAGGCGAAGACAATCCGTCGTCAACATTGAAAACTTCGATGAATGTCTCTTCGCAATCGGAACAGGCACAATCGGCGCCGTCAACAAATTCCGAACGACCACAGTCAACACCTCCGCCTGCGCCGACAAGCGAACATCCCGCCGTCAAAACTTTAAAGGATTTTCATGAAAGCATTACGCAACGGAACTTGAGCCAAGCGTTTAATTGTCTCGATTCCGACATGCAACATCACATGGGCGGCTTCGACAGTTGGGCGTCGGGCTTTGCGACAACCGTCAGCAGCACGCCACTCGATATAAAAATCATCGACGAAATGTCCGATCGTGTCGTCTTGAATTACATGTTGGAGGCGGTTGATAATCCCGGCGGCAAAAATTATTTCGACGGAACCGCCGTTCTGATCAAAACGGGCTTCGGTTGGCGGATTGCCGACATCAAAAATAAAGTCCGCTGACATTCTATCGGAGGAATATTTTATGGATCAAATCAAATTTCCGTGGATTGCGGCGGCATTGGCAATCATCGCGGCGATAGCATGTTTCTGCAACATGAACAAAACACAAACACAGTTGAGCGCCGCTCGCGAAAAACTCTCCATCGCCGTCGATCTGTTGGACGATAAGGATAAAAAATTACATAACGCGGCGGATTCGCTCGATTACAACGAAAAACTTGAGGCAACCGCGAAATTCATGCTCGAGGCAGTGCATGATACGTTCGGGCGCGCCTCCGATTCTTTTTATTCCGAGTCAGGAATTTTGCTCCTGCAGGTCGGCGGCAAGCCCGAAAAATTTGTTGTCCATTCAACCGTGAAGGGCAACGTTTATTTTAAACTCTTGGGAGATGACGGTAATGATCTTCAGTACAAAACGCGGTGGAGCCGCGATACCAAAGGTCGGTGGTTGAGCACACAATTTAAAAACGGGCTGGCAGATTTTCAAGTGACGCCCGGCAATTCGCGCGGCTACAACATCATTCACTTCTCGAACGACGCCAATAAGGAGACTTTTGATGTGCTGGTGATTGTGCTCTGAATCGGGAGGAATAATTTTATGGCGCAGATCAGATGTCCCAACGGGCATTTTTATAACAACGAACTCTATGATAAGTGTCCTTACTGTAAAACCGTCCCGCTCGATCCGCCGTCCGACTCGAAAATGCCGTGGCTCGTGACGGGCGTTGCGGCATTGATAGCGGTGTTTTGTTTCGTTCAGACCGGCAACGCTCAAAAGGAATTGGATCAAATCAATCGCTCGTTGAGCGAAACACATCAACAATTGGACGATGCGACGGATAAGTTGAGTGAGGTATCCAAGCGGATCGACGATAAAAACGAATCGGCGGATATCGCCGGCAAGATCATAAATTTATTCCGTGCAACTTACGGACACGGCTCCGATTCGTTTTATGCCGACACTCCGATGGTTATTTTGAAGGCGGGCGGCGAGGCTCGAAAATTTACCGTGTATTTCAATCCGAACGGCAAGGGCGGGACGGTTCAACCCGTGACGATCGATCGCGCCATCGACGCCCGCTGTCTCAGTAAATGGTGCAGTGATATTTCATGCCAATGGAGCAGCGAGGCTTGGAGTGATCACAAAAAAGATTTTTTCGTTACGCCCGGCAAGACGCGCGGCTACAACATCATTCATTTTATGAACGATGCCGATAACAATTCTTTCGACGTGCTGATAATCGTCAAGTAAATCAATGCAGATTTGGAGGGTTTGATTATGCCGAAGATGAAAATTTGCCCCAAGGGTCATTACTACGACAGCGTCAAATATGCGACGTGTCCGTACTGCTCGCCGAGCGGCGGAGGCGGAGGTTCCAAAGATCCGGGCAAAACGAATCCCGTTGATCCACCCGTCAATCATTCCGATAATCGAGATCATCAATCGAAAAAAGGCGGCGGCAAAACCAAAAGTCCATGGGATGATATGTTCACCGACACGACCGTTGAGCCGATTGCTCCGGTGATCGGTTGGTTGGTTTGCACCGAAGGTAAAGATTTCGGACGAGACTTTCGACTTCACCCCGATAACAATTTTGTCGGACGCGGCGATCAATGCGATGTGCGTCTGAGCGATGAATACGTCTCCGCCAAGCATTTTACCGTCTCGTATGATCCCTTCAGCGATATTCATTTTGCCTCGATGAGCGACGGGCGCGCGATCGTTTACGTCAACGGAATCCCTCTGACAGCCAATATGGTTCAATTGAAGAAAGGCGACAAGATCAAAGTAGCCAAAACCACTCTGGTGTTCATTCCGCTCGAAAAAGATGATGTGCAATGGAATTGGGGGTTGTGATGCAACTTTTATCGGCAGTCATGCCGGATATCGCAACAAAGCCGTCCGTCGAAATTCAATCACCTGTCGAAGTCGCGCCGTCCGAAATTTTTTCGCTCCCTTACGAGTACATCATCGCGGCAATGGGCGTGTTGATCGTCGTGCTGATCGGAATGTTGCTCCGAGAAAAGCGATCGAAATCAAAAAAAATCCGTCCGTCAACCGCGATCCGAATACCGTTACTTCTAAACAATCTGCGCGGCTCGAATTTCGAGTGGGCAATTTCCACAACATAGGTCGGCGCGAGGAACAACAGGATTCGTTTTGCTCGTCCGATATCAACGACAAGTCGGCTCTGCTTGAGCGCGGGCTGATGGCGGTGGTCGCCGACGGCATGGGCGGCATGGAAGGCGGCGCGGCGATCAGTCATCTCGTCACCGATACGTTTTTGAATCACTACGCCGACGCGGGCAATGTCGAGCCGAGCGAATTTCTTTACAACACCGCGCACGCCGCCGAGATCGCCGTCGAAGAGTACAGACGACGCACGGGTGTCAAAGGCGGCTCGACGGTTGTCGCGATTTTGATCAAAAATAATGTGCTGCATTTCGTTTCGATCGGCGACAGCAGAATTTATCTGTTGAGGCAAAATGATTTGGTTCAGCTCAATCACGAGCACACCTTCGGCGCGTTTTTGCGTGCTCAGGCGGAGAAGGGCGAGGTCGATCCCGACGAAGCGGATAACAATCCGAATCGTGACGCGTTGACGGCTTATGTCGGCATGGGGAGTTTCAGAACGGTCGATCGCGGCGATCCGATCGAGTTGAAGGCGGGCGATAAAATTTTGCTGTGCTCGGACGGCGTGTTTAACACTCTCGATCAAAATGAATTGATTGCCGCGCTCGAGGGCGACGTGATCACCGCCTCCGCGCGGATCGAGGAAAAAATTTTAGAGAAGGCGATCGATATTCAAGACAATTTTACGGGTGTGATCGTCGAGTGCACCGACGAATAGGTTGCGCTCGAAAGGAGGCGGATTATGATGCAGGACAGCTTTTCGTTGCTCGGCAAGGGCGGCGTGATGAATGCTCTTCAATTTCCAATGAGGGACGAAGTAATTTGTATCGGAACCGAGCCGGAGGCTTGCGCGATTGTATATCCGCGCGGAACGGCGGGCATTGAACCGATTCACTGTCAGCTCGTTCCCAATGACGACGGCAGTTGGATCATAGTCGATCTCTCGGAGGCGGGCGTTTGGCTCAACGGGCGTCGAATGAGCAAAGGACAGCCCATGCCGTTGAAAACGGGCGACGAAGTTATTATTGCGAATGCGAACAACAGTTTTGTGATGATTGGCGACCGCACCGTCTCTCCTACGGACGATCATTCGGCGGAGCGTCGGCATGAGGACGGCTTTAAAGACAAATTCTTCAACTTCAACGGGCGGCTCAACCGTCAACGCTATATCCTGCGCAGATTACCGCTATTATTTTTAGGTCTCGTATTTTCCGGGATTTTTGGGCTGATTGACGAAGGCGTGATTGCAGATGAACAAGAATACATCACTTTCATACTGTTAATCCTTGCAGTTGTATTATCCTGTTCAGCACTTTCATTGGATGCACGACGCCTTCATGATCTCGACAAAACAGGAAAATGGGCGGCTTTAAATTTTGCGCCCGGCATTGGATTAGTGTTTTTCATTTATCTGTGTTGTGTGAAGGGAACGGTCGGAGCAAATCGTTTCGGTCCCGACCCGCTCGAGTGAACGTCACACGGAGGTGATAACATGAAATGTTCCAATCCCAATTGCCGACGGGAGATCGAAGTCGGAGTGTCGCAATGCCCTTACTGCCACGCGCCCGTAAATTACGGCGGCAATACGACGATCTTCGTCGGCGCCACCGAAGAAAAGCTGACCATCAAGGATTTATTCAAGAACACATTCAAAATGCCGCCGCCCAATGCCGCCGATAATCTGTTTGCGGCAGGCACCGCGCTCGTCACGCCGACGCCGGATGAAATGATCCGTAATTGGGTGCGCCCGTGGTTTTACGCGCGCGTCTTAATCATCGGCATGATATTCAACGTGCTGAGCTACTTCATGTTATCGCATTTCGGACATGTCGGCGGAATGCTGGTGTTCGCCGATACGTTCGCGAGATTCCTGCGCGACAGAATCGGAAAAGAAAATGTGATTTTCGTTTCCGGAACGGACTGCTACGGTTCGCCTATCGCAGAGGGCTGGCGTAAAAAAGCCGAATCCGGTGAAATTTCCGGTACGCTGGAAGAATTCGTCAATTCCAATCATGAAAAGCAGAAAGCGACACTGAATGCTTACGGCATTTCACCGAATCTGTTCGCCGCTTCCGGACTCGGACGCTCGAAAGAAATCCATGCCGAAGTCACGGACTGGTTTCTGAAATCGCTGTATGAAAAACATCAGCTGGAACAGCTTTCTACCATGCAGTTTTTTGATGAGAAAGCCGGCGTGTTCCTGAACGGTCGGCAGGTAATCGGCAAATGTCCTGTCGAGGGCTGTACTTCCGATAAGGCTTATGCTGATGAATGCGAACTCGGTCATCAGTACATGCCGGAAAACTTAATCAATCCGGTCAGCACCCTGACGGGAGAAACGCCCGTCATGAAACCCGTCACAAACTGGTATTTAAAACTCCGCGATTATGAAAAACTCATGCAGGAATG
>CALGGP010000142.1 GCA_937915885.1 uncultured Selenomonadales bacterium
GCTCTTTCGGGCAAAAGCCCATTTAGCCCCGCAGGGTTCAGGGCGGATGAAATTATTTTTGGAAGGAATGAATGAATCATGGAGATTAAAAAAATCGCTGACGGAGATAATTTGACGATCGCGCTGAGCGGACGGCTCGACGCGGTCTCGGCGCGCGATCTCGACAAGGTTGTCAACAGCGATCTCAACGGCGTCAAAAACTTGACTTTCGATCTCGCCGATCTCGTTTACGTCGCGTCGGCGGGATTGCGCATACTCTTCGTCGCTCAAAAGAAAATGAAGAAACAGGGCTCGATGAAACTCGTCCACGTCAAACCCGAAGTCAAACAAATTTTCGAGGTTACGCGCTTCATCGACTTCTTCACCATCGAAAGTTAAATGCGCGAGCTCGTAAAAACCATCATCGAAGTGTTCAGCGGACGCGGCAGAGTCGACATTCGTCGGCGGCTGCTGCGTCTCGTAATTTTCGGCTGCGGTTTGACGTTCGCATCGCTCGGACTGATCACGCTGATCGGAAGCGTCTCAACGTGGAGTGCCATCGACAATCGCGGCTCCGATCTGAGCGAATCCGCCGCCGATTACGCCGAGCACTTTGCGGAAAATCTTGCGCACGATCATCTGTTGGAGACCGCCGAGAATAAGGCGCGGCTGGCGCGGATCGAGTTGCAGAGCATCGGTTTCGACGTAAAATTTTTGGCGGCGCAGGCGCATCGCATTCTCACTCACCCGCAAAATTATCCGCCGCGCAATTTGCCCGACGCTCATCGCGACGGCATTGTCACAAAGGACGTTTATGTGTTTCGCAGTCGGGCGTCCGGCGACGATCCCGCAATCGACGACGAGATTGCGCTTCTGTCGAATATGGCGGCACCGATGAGCATCATGGCTGATGAATTTTATTCCGATTATCAGGCGACGTTGTCCGTCGGCTCGAAATATAATTACGTCGTGTGCGTCGATGTCGACTTCGACAAGCGCGAGCCGATTGTCTACAGCGACGAGATTATGAACAATTACGTGATAACCGAGCGGCCGTGGTACAAGGACGCGATTGCCGCCAACGGGATGGTGTTCAGCGATTTTTACGCGGCGCCCAACGGCTACCCGGTGATCACGTGCGCGATGCCGTATTACGATGCGGCGGGGATTGCGGGCGTGGCGTCGGTGGGTTGCAGTCTCGAGTCGTTGTATCAATCGGTCGCCGAGAATCCCGACGGCGGCAATGAGATAAATTTTGTGCTCGACGACAAGGGACGCGTGATCATCTCGTCGCAACAAGATGGAATATTGAAAGCCGGCACCGAAAAAATTTTATCCGACGACGATCAAATGCGGCGCGCGGTAATTCGAATGACGGCGGGCGAGAAAGGCGTCGAGAGCGTGACGCTTGACGGCACGGAATATTTGTTGGCGTTCGCGCCGGTGAGAATGTCGGGCTGGAGTTTCGGGACGATGCTCGAGAACGAAACGGTGATAGCTCCGGCGTTGGAAGCACGACACAACATCGAGCGGCAGATGGACGAGTTCAAGGGTAGTTTTCGGAACGTGTTCATCGCGCTGTCGATTGTCGCGCTGATAATCGTCGTGCGGCTGTTGTATGCGCTGATCAAGAGCAGCGTCGAAGTCTCGAGAAATTTCGTCAAGCCGATCGAGGAATTATCGGACGGAGTGCGGGATATTGCGAGCGGCAATTTCGATAAAAGATTGAATATCCGAACGGGCGATGAGATTGAACATCTTGCCGTGTGTTTCGATGCAATGACGGTCGAACTTCAAAAGTACATGACGAATTTGACGCGCGAGACGGCGGAGAAAGAACGGATCGCGACGGAGCTGGACGTGGCGACGGAAATTCAAGCGTCGATGCTGCCGCGGGATTTTGATTTTGATCGATCGGAGTTCGAGTTGTACGCGACGATGAACGCGGCGAAGGAAGTCGGCGGCGATTTTTACGATTTCTACATGGTCGACGACGATCACTTGGTAGTGACGATCGCGGACGTGAGCGGCAAGGGCGTGGCGGCGGCGCTGTTCATGGTGATCTCGAAAACGATCATGAAGAACTTCGCGCGGACGATGAAGAGCCCGAACGAGCTCGGAGCGTTGGTGACGTGCACGAATCAACAACTCTGTCAAAACAACGACGCGATGATGTTTGTAACGATGTTCGTAGCGGTGCTCGAGCTGTCGACGGGTCGAATGACTTACGTCAACGGCGGGCATAATCCGCCGCTGATTTATCGCGCGTCGACCGATCGGTTTGAATATCTGCAGACTTCCGCGCGGAATTATGCATTGGGCTTGATGGACGATGAGGCATTCGAGCAAGAGACGATCGATCTGAACGCGGGCGACGCGATGTATTTTTACACGGACGGGGTGACGGAGGCGCTCAACGAATCGGAGGAACTTTACGGCGAAGAGCGGCTCGAGGAATGTTTGAATCGGTCGGGCGCAAAAAATATTTCCGTCGAAAAATTGTTGGAGGCGGTGCGATTGTCGATTGCGGAGTATGCGGGCGACGCCGAGCAATCCGACGATATCACGATGATCGGGTTGAAGTATCGAGGCGGCGCGAATGATTGAGAAATTTGAACAGCTGATCGCAATTTTCATCGGGCAAAACCGTCTCGACATTCGGCATCGGGTGTTGCGATTGGTGCTCGCCGGCAGTCTGTTGGCGTTCCTGTCGATGGGCGCGCTGTCGTTCATGGGCATGCTCCTGACGTGGAACATTCTCGACGGGCGCGGGCAACGACTCGGCGCCGACAGTTCGGAATATACGGCGCGGTTTGCGGAACGGCAGGCGAAATTAAATCTGTCGAAAAACAATCAAATGCGCGCGCAGCTGATCAACAATCAGCTTTACGACGTGCGCTTGGAAATTATTCGGCTGTCGCGCCTGATGACGCAAATTTTGTCGGAGCCAGAAAAATATAGCCCGCGCATTTTGCCGAACGCGCTCTATGAAATAGTCGAGACGAAGACGCCGTATGTGCACTTCAGCCCCGAGTTGGCTCAACGCGGCGTGTCCGACGAGTTGCGACGCGAGATCGAATTGGCGTCGAACATTGCCGACGATCTTGCGATGATCATTGAATACAATCCGTGCGCGTTCGTCGGGTCGAAGAACGGCTACGTGATCAAGGCTGATGTGATGCCGCCGAATACGGTGATCACTTCGCTCAGCAAGGCGCCGGGACGAAACACTTACGACGCTCGAGAGCGGGCTTGGTATAAACTCGGAGCGACGGTCGAGGAGCCGACGTTCACCGACGTGTATATCGCGGCGATGACGGGCGAGCCGTGCATTTCGTGCGCGATGCCGTATTACGACGGCGAAGGGAATTTTGCGGGCGTGGTCGGGCTCGATTGCAATGCCGCCGAGATTTACGTGCAGATTCAAAAGAGCGCGATTGGCAGCGACGGATTTTGTTTCATCTTGAGCGGCAAGGGCGAGGTGCTTTACTCGACGCAGGTTGAGGGCGATTTCGTGACGGGCGCGAATTTGTTTGACGCCAATGATGATGTCGGGATCGCGGGGCTTGGTCGATTGATGACGGCGGGCGTAACGGGTGTGACGGAGATCGAATCGAACGGCGAAAAATATTACGCGGCGTATGCGCCGATGGATGAGGCGGGCTGGAGTCTGGCGACGGTGCTCAACAAATCGGAAGTGACGGCACCGGCGATGCTCGCGCGCAACAACATCCTCACTCAGATTGACGCGTTCAAAAAACATTTCGGGCAATTGTTCTGGTTTTTGTTCGGGCTGGTGCTGGCGTCGCTGATCTGTCTGATGTACGGCTTATTCCGCGTGAGCGTCAATCTGTCGAATCGATTTGTGCGACCGATCGAGGAGTTGTCGGACGGAGTGAGGGACATTGCCGCCGGTGACTTCGATAAAAAGTTGGAGATCAAGACGGGCGACGAGCTCGAGCACTTGGCGGCGTGTTTTAATGCGATGACCGACGAGCTGAAGACTTACATGAAGAACGTGACGAAGGTGGCGGCGGATCGGGAGCGCATCGAGACGGAGCTGAACGTGGCGACGGACATACAGCAATCGATCTTGCCGCAGGAATTTGACTTTGATCGGACGGATTTTGAAATTTACGCGACGATGCATGCGGCAAAAGAAGTGGGCGGCGACTTTTACGATTTTTATCTGCTCGACGAAAATCATTTGATGATCACGATAGCGGACGTGAGCGGCAAAGGGGTTCCGGCGGCGCTGTTCATGATGATCTCGAAAACGATCATGAAAAATTTTGCGTTGACGATGACGGATTCAAACGATGTCGGAGCGTTGGTGACGAAGTCGAATGCTCAACTGTGCGAAGGCAATGATGCGATGATGTTTGTAACGATGTTTGCGGCGCTGATCGATCTCAAGACGGGGCGGACGATTTACGTCAACGGCGGGCACAATCCGCCGCTGATTTATCGCGCGTCGACGGATCGGTTTGAATATCTCAAAAGCTCCGCGCGGAATTATGCGTTGGGTTTGATGGACGATGAGGAGTTCAAGCAAGAGACGATCGATCTGTCGAAGGGCGATATGATTTTGTTGTACACGGACGGAGTGACGGAGGCGCTCAACGAGGCGGAAGAACTTTACGGTGAGGAGCGGCTCGAGGAGTGTTTAAATCGATTGAACGCAAAAAAAATCTCCGTTGAGGAGATTCTGTCTGAAGTAAAAATTTCGCTCGAGAAGTACGTCGGCTCGGCGCCGCAATCGGACGATATCACGATGCTCGGCTTCCGCTTGAAATAATTTTTTCCGCCCACGCTGTAAAGTCGGCGGCTTTTTTTTTTGGGGCGCCGCCGTCGCCCCCACCCTCGGAGGGCGGCGCCCGACTTAGCCCGTGGTTCCCACCCGCGCCGACGGCGCCTCGCTTATCGACATCTCGGCGACGATTCGACCATCGTCAGTTGATCCGCGACGTCAGCGAACCCGTGCATCGGCAATCGTCCCGCACCGGCGCTGCCCCGTGCATCGGCAATCGTCCCGCGTCGGCGGCGCCC
The DNA here is from genome assembly GCA_937915885.1 of uncultured Selenomonadales bacterium. Taxonomy (GTDB): domain Bacteria; phylum Bacillota; class Negativicutes; order Selenomonadales; family Selenomonadaceae; genus Quinella. The sequence continues at coordinate 5,029 of CALGGP010000142.1, forward strand.
CGTGCGTCGGCAATCGTCTCAGCCATATTGAAATTATCGACGTCGGCAGTCGGGA
>CALGGP010000143.1 GCA_937915885.1 uncultured Selenomonadales bacterium
CATGAAAAAATTTTTTTCAAAAAGAGCGCCGACTGCGCGGGGTGGGCGCCGCACTCGAGGGGCAGGAGCCAAACACCATGGGGGCGAAAAAAGCTGGCGCCGCCGACGCGGGTGGGAGCCGCTGTCAAAATTGGGGCGCCAGCTCGGAGGGTGGGAGCGTCGGCGGCGCCCCTAATAAATTTCGGGTTGACGGGAATAAAATTTATTTGGCAACTACATTGACGAGCTTATCGGGGACGGCGACGACCTTGGCGATCGATTTGCCCGCCGTCAACTCTTTTACTCTCGAGTGCGTGAGCGCTAATTTTTCAATCGCCTCTCGATCCAATCCGCGCGGAAGCGTCATACGACCGCGAACCTTGCCGTTGATCTGCAGAACGATCTCGACTTCGTCCTCGACGAGCGCGGTCTCATCGAACGTCGGGAAGGATTGTTTATGGACGCTGCCGTCGAAGAATTTACTCCAAAGTTCCTCGGTGATGTGCGGGACGAACGGCGCGAGCATCTTCAACAGATTGCCGACGACTTCTCGAGCGAGCGCGCCGTTGAGGGGCTTGTCTTGAAAGTTGTGCATCTCGTTGACGAGCTCCATGAGCGAACTGATCGCGGTATTGAACATAAAGCGTTCGCCGACGTCCTCAGTGACTTTTTTGATCGTCCGATGCATCGTCCGACGGAGATTTTTTTCTTCGACAGTCAAGCCGCCGACATCATAGCCGCCGTCGTTGAAGTGGTCGCTGAAGATATTAACGATGCGCCAAACGCGGTTGAGGAAACGGAACGAGCCCTCGACGCCCTGATCGCTCCAATCGAGATCGCGCTCGGGCGGTGCGGCGAACAGAATGAACAGCCGCGCGGTGTCGGCGCCGTACTTATCGATGATCTCTTCGGGCGAAACGACATTGCCCTTGGACTTCGACATTTTAGCGCCGTCCTTGATCACCATGCCTTGGCAGAGTAAATTCGTAAAGGGCTCGTCGAAATCCAACAATCCGGCGTCGCGCAAAACCTTCGTAAAGAATCGCGAATAGAGCAGATGCAGGATTGCGTGTTCGATGCCGCCGATGTACTGATCGACGGGCGACCAATAATTGACTTTGTCGCGGTCGAAGGGTTTTTGATCGTTATGCGGATCGGTGTAGCGGAGATAATACCACGACGAGCAGATGAACGTATCCATGGTATCGGTCTCGCGATGAGCATGCCCGCCGCACTTCGGACATGTGCAATCGTTGAATGATTTACTCGTCGACAGCGGGCTCAACGCGCCTTGTTTGAACTCGACGTCGGTCGGCAGAAGGACGGGCAATTGATCTTCGGGCACGAGCACTTCACCGCACTTGTCGCAGTAGATGATCGGGATGGGCGCGCCCCAATATCTTTGACGAGAGATGAGCCAATCGCGGAGGCGGTAATTAATTTTACGAGAGCCGACATTATTTTTTTCAAGCCAATCGACGACGGCTTTTTTGCCCTTGACGGAGTCGGTGCCGGTGAAAGGGCCGCTGTTGACCATGAGCCCGGGCTCGATGTAAGCGTTATCCATCTCGTTGATATCGAGGGGCTTTTTGGGATTATCGATGACGAGAATTTTTTCGAGGTTATACTTGGTGGCGAACATCCAATCGCGCTCGTCGTGCGCGGGGACGCCCATAACGGCGCCGGTGCCGAACTCGTAGACGACATAATTGGTGATCCAGATCGGAATGCGCTTATTATTGATGGGATTGACGGCATAAGCGCCGGTGAAGACGCCCTTCTTTTCGGAGTCGGCGTTGGTTTTCTCGACGTCGGAGATATTTTTGACTTCGTCGACGAACGCGCGGAGCTCGTTTTCGTTGGGCTGACCGCTGATGAGTTTATCGACGAGGGGATGTTCGGCGGCGAGCACGACGAAAGTGACGCCGAAGATGGTATCGGGTCTGGTGGTATAGACGGGAATTTTATCGTCGGAGCCGTCGACGGTGAAAGAGAACTCGGCGCCTTCGGAGCGACCGATCCAATTCTCCTGCATGATCTTGACGCGTTCGGGCCAACCTTTGAGCTTATCGAGATCGGCGAGGAGTTCGTCGGCGTAATCGGTGATTTTGAGGAACCACTGAGCGAGATTTTTTTTATGGACTTCGTGATCGCAGCGCCAGCATTTTCCGTCTATGACCTGTTCGTTGGCGAGAACGGTGCCGCAGGAGTCGCACCAATTGACGGCGGCTTCCTTTTTATAGGCGAGCCCGCGCTTATAGAAGAGCTCGAAAAGCCATTGCGTCCAGCGGTAATAGTCGGGATTGCAGGTTATGACTTCGCGATCCCAGTCATAAGAGAAGCCCATGGATTTAAGCTGACGTTCCATTGTTTCGATATTTGAGTATGTCCAATCATCCGGACGGACGCCATGTTTCGAAGCGGCAAGATCGGCCGGCAATCCAAATGAATCAAATCCCATAGGGTGTATAACACTGTATCCGCGCATATTTCTGAAGCGAGCGAGTGCATCACCCAAAGAATAATTCCGTACATGGCCTACGTGAATTTTTCCGCTCGGGTACGGCAGCATTTCCAGACAGTAATATTTTTTTTTGTCGCCGTCCTCAGAGACCTTGAAAGGATTTTCGGCGAACCATTTATCCTGCCACTTCTTTTCGATCGACGCGGGATTGTATTTCTCCATATATTTGCCTCCAAAAAAAGTTTCGGCAGTCATTTTAGCGCGCCGCCCCGTCATCGTCAAGTTTATTGCGAAATTGCCGCGCGCATCCATGGCTGCAGAAGCGAGTATCCTTAAAAGGCGTCGTAAAATCTTTTCCGCAGTTGAGGCAAACCTTTTTATGAAGATTTTCTTCCGCCTTACGATTTTGCCACTGATAAACCATCCCGCAATCGCGCGAACAGGTTTTTGCTTTAGATTTTTTGTTCGACAGATAATATTGATGGCAGATCGGACACAGTCTGATCTCAACTTTCGGTTTGGCACGTTTTTTGTTTGCTTCGACGAACTGAGGCGCATGAATTTTTCCGTGCTCGGAACGAGTGATGAGCGCCAGATTTTCAATGTTATTGTTGTCCGTATTGCCGTCGATGTGATGAACAATATAAACCTCGTCGTCGGAAATTTCGCCGTTAAAATACGTCCACACCGCACGTTGCAGTGCCAATTTGTGGTGGTAATGTCTGCGGGCTTTAACCTTGCTGAAGATCATGCCGTTGAATTTTTGATGGTCGGCATCGATGATCTCAACCTTCGGAGCATCAATGGAGAAATTAATATTTTCCAGCCTCTCGCGTTGCGCTTCCATAAACGCTTCCAATGCCAACGGATGAGGATCGAGATGCAGACGATTGTGCTCCTTACGAGTCATCAGCGCCAAATTCATAATGTCGTTGTTATCTTTGTTCGTGTCGAGATGGTGAATGACGCAGTCGCTCGGAATATCGCCGAAAAAGTAATTGTAGACTGCCCGATGGATCGCCAACACGTTTTGATAGTGTCCGGTATCGTCTTTCGTGTAGATCAAGCCGTTGAACTTCTGATGAGTGTCGTCGATGATCTCAATGACAGGCTTGATCGGTGCGCCGACCGGAGCGTCGAAGTCTTTCAGCAGGAGCCGCGCAACTTCTTCGACCGCTTTGATCTCGTTCGGATCGGTGACGACATCGCGGAGCATGCCGAGTGCCTTCAAAATTTTGCCTTTGCGCTTGGTGCGAGATTTTTCTCCGTTCATTCCTACAGTCCCCCGTTCTTGACAAGCAACAGCCGAGGCGCTAAAATAAACGGTAGAGGAGTCCTCGTGTGCTTGTGTATTTGTTTTAGCGATCAAATTCTAGCACGCGGCGGCTCCTCTGTCAATTGCATAAAAAAAGACGCCCTCCACATCGGAAGGCGCCGATTTTTTTTTACACTGCATTCTTCAAACCGACGTGAGCTTATTCAATGCATAAGGCAGCGCATATTTGAAGTACGAATCGCAAATGTAAATCTTACCACTCCCGCGCGGTTCGGCACGCATCGCAGGATATACGACCACTTCAAATTTTTTCACGCCGTCAATCAAAAAAATTTTATCGTCCTCCGCGCGGAGCGTCCGATTATATTCACTCAAAATATTTTCGAGCGACGCCAGATATTTTTTTTGCACGTCAAACGGAATGTCCGACGCAAGCCGACCGTCCGTCCCCCAATCAAGCAATTGCAATCCGTACCGTCGATCCAATCGCCCCTGCACATACTGATTGCGATAATGCTTGAGACAATTGTTGCACGCCGTTGCGCAATCACACGCGCTCAACAGCGCCTTCATCTGCTCGAGCATGTTTCCAATCTCCGACGCAATCTCTATCGAATATCCCGCGCCGCTCGACAGATTGTCGTAGATATAAACGTCGACAAAAATTTTCTCGTCGCCGCCCGTCCGTCGAATGCGATAGCCCGTCACCAATTCGCCGAAGTCCACATCGAGTTCTTTGCACGCGACCAATCGAAATGCCTCCGCCACCGATTGAGCCGCACGATCCAACCATAAATTTTCAACGCCGCTCCGAGTGTCGAGCCGCCGCCCGTCGAGCGCAAACTCCAACACTAACATGTCCGTGATGAAGTCATAGCCCAAATCAACTTCAATCGTGTCGCGGTGCTTGCAAGCGACCTTGGCAGGATACGGACGCCCGACATCTTTAAACGGATCGTTTTTCGTATTCGGCACCGCCGCCCCGCAATCAGCGCACACGACGAAGCCGGAGTCCGACGCGCCTTTATTGATCATAATGATGCGCTGATTTTTGCGCGACGCCATGCGCAAGTGTTTGCAACCGTCGATGCGAAACATCTCGTCGTGATCGGGCAGCGTCGAATACTCCGGCGGTTGAGCCGTCGAATATTCTTCCGTCAACTGCGCCTCCGAGATCGACGTCGCGTTTTTCGGCGCAAATCCCCACGGGCGCAACATCTTTCGAGCCGACCGCTCCAACGTCCGATTGCCGCAAAACGGACAGCTCGTATGATTTTCCTCCGCCAAGCCGAACCAGCCGCATTTGCACTTCAGCAGTTCCTTGACGTAATTTTTATCGTCGATGAAACTCCGCGCGGGCGACTTGCGCCATTGACCGCCGTGATAAAAAATGCCGCCGATTTGATACGTCTTTTTGTCGACGACGAGCGCTCTCCCGGGCGCGCATTCGCTGATCGCAACGTCCAAGCCGCGCGCGACCAGATATTTTATCCTGCCGTCGTTGTTGAGCACATAAGTGCTGACGACATTCTTCGGGAATGAGTACGTCGGAATGATGCCCGCCTCATACAGCGCGTCCAAAATTTTATAGCTCTCGCCGAACATCTCGGGATGCATATTTTTTTTCGATTGAAGAGCGTCGAGATCGACGAACAGCTCATCGCATAAAATTTTTACGTCGACGGACGCATTGTCGGGGATCGCTCCGCGCGGAATTTTAAAGTCGAGCGCAAATTTTTTAAAGGCGTCAATGTGATTGTCGAAGAATGCAGCGGCAGAAATATCGTCGAGGCTCGATTGGATCGTCGACAAAAATTCTTGGAACATGATCATCGAAAGATGCCGACGAATTAATTTTTCGCTCTCGACATCGATCCACGGCTTGCGCGGATCGCCGCGAAACATCGGCACCGGATTATTGAAATACAACATATCATGCGGACCGTTCTCGCAAAACGTCACGATCGTTGACAGGCTCGAGCCGCGCCGCCCCGCTCGTCCCGCGCGCTGCTGATAATTCTCGCGCATCGGCGGAATGTTGCGCAATCCGATCGCCACAAGCGATCCGATATCGATGCCGACCTCCATCGTCGTCGTGCTGCTCAAAATATCGACGGGAAATTCTCCGTCGCGCAAAAAATCTTGGAAGCGCAACTCGTAATCCTCCGTCTTCGACCAAAATTCGTCGCGCTGATCCTTGTGCGACAGTTGAGCCGTATGCTCCTCGGTGTCGATCACTCGGACGGCGCCTCCGTTGACGGCGTCCTCGATCGGTTGACGCCAAAATCTTAACGCCTCGAGCTCGTCGTCGGTCAATGCATGCGTCGCCGAACTGCCGCACGTCGGACAACGCCCCTTGAGCAAATACGGCGTGAGTTCTTTGCATTGATCGCAACGATGCCATTGATGCCGGAGATCGAAGCGCGCCCGCAATCGGCTCATATCGACATAAAAATTGCCGCTCGAGTTGATACGCAAAAATCTTTTCTGCAACACCGTGCGCCAATGCCGCATCGCCGTCGAATTTTTGTCCCACCCCATGATATCCTGAATGACGGTTGAAAACTTCCATTGATCGCTCAAGCCGTAGCCGCCGTAATTTTTTCGTACCTCGAGACGAACGGCGTCGGAAATATTTTCGCCGAGCGCAACGTTTTGATCGCAAACGGAGATTATCCACGCATTGAACAGCTCGATAAATTCATCATCAGACACGTCCGCCCCGTAATCCCGAAGATCATCGACGGCATCATCCAAATCATTTTGCGCGGGCTCGAGCCAAGCGATCGCGGAGTCGTAAAGCGTATTGTAGCCGCCGCAAAACAGTCGAAGCAAAATTGCCTGCATCCGATCGCGCGCCTTGTCGATCGTCAACTTTGGACGATATTTTCTGCCGCGCTTGACGGCTCGATTGAAATCCGCAAGCACCGTTGAGCAATCCGAAGAAAAAATTTTTTGCTCGTCGCCGTCGAACAGCCGAACATTTTTTTGAGCGGCGGCAAGACAAAAATAATCGTAGAGATATTGCATCGACGGCTCGTCGGTGTGCTCGATCCAATCGGCAGCGATCGCAAACAACTGTCGAGCCGCCGTATCGTCCGATATTCGCGACATGTCTCGAGCGAGAGTCGCCGCGCGTTGTCGACTGTCGGAAAAAAGTAATACCTTGCGTCCTTCGTTGGGCAGATGCGATTTTTGAGGAACCGCCGACTGATTTTGAAACTGCGCCTTGATAATGTTGAAGAATGTTTGATTGCCGCGCGTGCCGAACGACGTCAGTTGAGTGCGCGATAATTGATGTCGACAGTGCGGGCATTCGTAAAACGTGAGCCGTTCCTTGTCCTCGAACTCGCTGTAGTGAAGTCGACGCATGCCTTCACGCCGATTGAAATACAAAAAGCCGCTCCGCACGTCGAGCCAACACGTTTTGATTTTCTTCCGCCGGTTGGCGTCGAGCTCGTAGCCGTCGGGCGGAATGAACAAATGCAATTCGCGCATGCGCTCGTCGAGAATTTGTCCCGAATATCGCCAGAGATAAGTTTTGTCCTCGTGCCGGAGTTCGTCCTCGAGCACGTAGCCCTTGAAAAACAACGCGCCGCAACGTCGATCGTTATACAGCTCGTAAACGACGCTGCCGCAATGCGGGCAATTCAATTTACCGTCCGACAAAAAAATTTCTCCGAGCCTCAACGTGCCGTAAGCATTTTTTTCGACGTGGGAGTGCGGACAATCGGGATTGGTGCAGGCGTAAACGCCCTTGATGCCGCGAAACAGCATGTGCATGCGCGCGGGAAATAAAACGGCGTCGCGATCGTTGCGAGCGAGAGGCGCGATCGCCAACAAAATCCCGACGGCATTCAATGCCTCCGACGGTTGCATCGACGGGAAAATTTTTGCGGCAAGCTCATTCAACGAGATCGCCGTCCCGCGACATCGGCGGATCATCTCCGCGAACGGTCGATAGTCCGTCAAATGATCGTAGAGCCAAGCATACGCCGATTGCAACGACAAAAATTTTTCGGGCGCGCCTTCGACATTCGACCAAAAATCATTCAGCGCCGTCAATCGATCTTCATCACTGCCTTCAAATGCCTCGGTCGAGCGATCCAAAAATTTTTTCGGCTCGATATCATATTTTTGATTGAGCGACAGAATTTCCCGCTCGCCCGTCAAATAATCGAAGCCACCATCCGACGCCGTCAAGTCTCTAAAAAATTTATCGACGGCAACTCGATCGTCGGGCATGCTCGCCGTCGTCAAAATGAATTGCACCCGCTCGCGTCCGATCCTCAATTTATACAGCAATCGGCGAATGAGCAATGCGACTTCTCCGCCCGACGAGCCCTTGTACATGTGCGCCTCGTCGATCACGAACAGCAATTTATTCGACGGATCGGCGGCAAGCCAATCGCGCGTCGACGCCCAAATTTCTTTCTCGCGCGGACGCATCAGCATGTACTCGAGCATTGAGTAATTCGTGATCAGAATGTCAGGGCAAATTTTTTGCATCTCAAATCGCGTGATCAGCTCGGCGTCCTCGGCGTTCGTAATGTGCCGACCGTTTTCGAGCGCGTCAAGAAATTGATCCATGTCAACTTTCGAGGGAATTTTGCCGTCGGCGATCAATCGATCCACGAACGCTTTGTCCTCGGACTTGACGATCGCTCTAAGCGTGTCGCTCAATTGCCGATCTTGAGCCTTGTCGGGTTTCGCGCCGGGATAAGGCGTTCGACCGATGTACATTCCGAACTGCGGACGACGAACATTTTGCCCGCATACGTCTCGAAAAATCGCCGCGAATTTTTGATCTCGATCGCCGATCAATCGCCGCCATCGACTGATCTGATCCGATACCAGCGCGTTCATCGGATACATTATCATCACTCGGACGCCGCGTTGTTTCCATGTCGACGGCGAATCGTGCGCTTCGACGGCGAATTTTGCCAGGATCGACCACATAAAACATTCGGTTTTGCCCGAGCCCGTGCCCGTCGCGACGAATAAATCTCTACCCTTCGATGCCGCCTCCAACGCTTGTAATTGATGCACGAACGGCGAGCGATACACGCCCAAGCCCGCGTCGATCAGCCGCAAAAAAAATTTCCTCAACCACTCCGGCAACTCGACCGTCGAAAATCCGTCGGGCGCAATCTTATACGCCGGCGACGATTCGATGTACGGCTCGCGATACATCACGCCTTCCGCGCGGAGTTTGTCTTTGAGCGCGTCGAGCAGCAGCGGCGACTTGCCGAAGTACTGAGCCTTGATATAATTCTCCGGCTCCGAACAAAGTTTGTCGTGAATCGCGTTGACTCCGTAGGACATTAATCGATCACTCCCCAATGAATTTATAGCCGCGCCGCTCGAGAATTTTTTTGAGCGCGAAGAAAATTTTTGCGTCGAACGTCCGATTGAAGGCGCTCGACGATGCGTCCGACCAACTGTAAAGCGTCAACAAATTTAATTCGGGCGGCGACGGCAGATATCCCAACTCCGCGCGGACGATCGCTCCGTCGACAATGAATTTGATCGGCGGCAACGTTCCGCGTGCCGCGAGGCATGCACAGGCGGCTCCGATCATTCGCCAATGCGGCTGTTGACTGCAAAAAAATTTTTTTCCGTCGAACCGATAAAAGTAATACAAACGCGGCTCGGACGCTCCGACGCGCGCGATCGAAATCGAGCCGTCACGATCGGGATGATCACTCCAATATGTTTGTCCGACGATCCGTGTCGTCCTCAAATATTCCGCGCCGTCGAAAATATTTTCTTGACGCCAATCGACGGAGTGAATGAGATCGTCCCACGTCTCGAGCAAAGTCTTCGTCGGCAACGCAAACATCTCATCAATGCCGTCGAGCCTCGGCACGTCAAAAAAATCGGCGGCGTCCGTCGGCAGATAAAAGCCCGCGCCGCTCATAAAAATTCTTCTGCTCGGAACGATTCCGCGCAAAAATAAAATGCCGTCGTGCTCGGTGCCGCGCTCCATCGACGCTGACACTCGATACGGCGTATGATAAACGTAGCCGACGCTCGAATACAGCTTGTAAATTTTTGTCGAGAGCTCGGGCGGCAATTGCACTTCGGGATAAAGCGTCGAATAAATTTTTTTCAGCTCGTCGAGCCGTCCTTTGAAGTGCTCGATTGACACAGTCGACTTGTCGTCGCGCGGCTCGTCAAACAGACTTGCGTACGCCGCTCGACACAGCGCGCTGTAAATGAGCCGCGCCCTAAAATCCGTCGCCGATTCGTTTGCGCCTTGTCGAATGTGATATTCCTCGGCGATTGCGTTCAATAACTGCTTGCGCATGTTCATTCGTCGTCCCCCAACATCGTGCGCAATTGGTCTCTGATATCGTCGTCAAACGCCGACAATAATTTTTTGATGCGTTTATCCGCCGCCTTTTGGGAGTTTAAAATTGGATCGGTAAAGATCGGCAGCAAGTAATTGCGAAGACTGCGCGGCTCGATACGTAAGTCTTCGGCAAACGGATGAAGCGCGATGATAAATTTACCGTCGAGGTTGAGCACTTCGGGCAAATATGCGATGAAGTTCGGAGCGAAGGGATTGATCAGCGCGATGATTTTATCGTCGTCGGCGGTCGAGCAGATATTGAGATCGTCGAGCGAATTGACGGCGGCGCAATCGAGCAGGGCGGCGGTCCGACCGATCAGAGCTATGGAAAAAGCGTCGGCGATCTCGTGGGCGCGCGAGCCTGCCAACAGCAGAGGAATTTTATCGTCGAAAGCGGCGCGGAGATATTTTGCAAGTTGCTCGACGGGCGCGCCGTTTATATCGAGAATATCTTTGAAGGCGTCGACAAAATCATCAACGTCGTCGACGGAGGCGGCGCCTTTGATCGCACGAGCGGGGCGATAAAATTTTTTTGGCGCGGGCGTCGGGAGCGGACGCGCGACAAATTCATCGCGGGCGGCTTGAAGGTATTCGATCTCGTTCTCGAGTTCCGCGCGGCTTTCCTCAAAATCGATCTGAATATGGTTGAGCTCACGAGATAATTTCTGCCGACGTTCATCAAAATTAGCTTGGAGATACTCCATTTTTTGCTCCAAAGTCGCGCGACGTTCATCAAATTTTGTTTGAAGGCGTTCGATATCATTTGCCAACCCCGCGCGGCGTTCAATTCTGGCGGCGATCTCGTTTTTGATCCGATCGAGCTGCTCGTTCGCCTCGGAAAATTTTTCGGCGTTGTCGATACTCCATCGCTCTTCGACAACAGTTTGACAACGATTGAGGATTGCCGGGCAATTTTGAATCACGTCGGCAAGAAGTTCGTCGTTGAAGGTGTCGGGCGTCAAAAAATTTTGGGCGTCTTTTATGAACGCGTCGACTTGCGAACGCACTTCATCAACGGAACAAGAACAGCCCTTGGCAATGTCGGCGTAAAAATCCGCCGGACGGAATGTGCTCAAGACTTCGCGGATAACGCGCCGATCTTTGCGACCGATCGATGTCAACTTTTTGGCGCGCGAAACGATTCCTTCCGCAATCAACTTTGAAAAATCCCGAAGGTAAATCGTTTTTGTCGGAGCGCCGAGAGTCAGTCGCGTGTAAAAAATTTTTTCGTCGACGCGTATAACATTCCGTTCATCGAACTCGAACAGCTTCAGAGTTACCGATTTAATCTTGCCGTTCGGATCGAAATCGCCTTTGGTGCAGAGTACGCCGCAATAATTTTCGCGGTCGACGGCGTAAGCGATCAACGCCTTGCCGCTCGATAAGGTGACGTTGAGACCGCCGAGCAATTTGCGTTTGAAATCATCTTCGTTTTTGCAGTCGTCCAACACAATTACTTCGAGCGGAACTTTATCGGAAAAAAACTCCGTCGCGATATAATCTCTGCCGTTGGGATTCCGATTTGATTCGGTTCGCCAGCCCCATATGCCGATAAAATCTTTCGGCACCCTGCAGTTTCGAGTAAATATTTTTTTGTAGGGAGCCGTCGAAGGCACCACAATTTTATCGCCGTCGACATCAGCCAATATTTTTAAATCCGGTTTATTCCATTCCGCCTCAATCACTCGGCACAACGACGTGTAAGGATATGCATCATTTTCCATCGACCACACCAGCCCCTTTGTTCAACACCCACCGCCGAAAAATTTTATACGACTCCTCGGGCGCGAAACCCGCGCGGATCCGACTATACAACCAACCCTTTACCTTCGGATAATCTTTCAACGCGTCGATGAGTCCGCCCCAGGCATGCGATATCGCAATCGGACGTCCTCCGCCACGCTCGAGCCTCCGATATATTTCTTCGTCCGACGCCGATAAATTTTTTGCCGCCTGCTCATATCGGAGCGTCCGAATGCAATCCAAGCCTTGAAAAATTTTTATTTCCGATCCGAATTCGATCCCGTCGACGGTGATCGACTCGTCCGCTTTGATAAAAATTTTGTTCGTGATCGCATCGCGCTTGCCGATTATAACACAACCGTCAAAGTCGGCACGCACAAACAAAATTCGATCGCGCGGCAAAACATTCGACACTCCGTCCGCAATCGGATCGCCCATGACATCAGTCACTTCGACCTTTGGCGTCTCGATCCCGACGGGCGGCAAGCCGCGTTCCAAGTTAAGATACTTCAACGGTTGAGCGCGCCCCGCAATAATCAGCTGTTTGTCCGCAACTCGATCGACTTTGACAAGGTTGATATCCGTCCCGTTCAATTGACGCGGCGGTTGCGTCTTCGGAAAAAATCCGATCTTGTGCGCGTTGCCAGTAACGGTGACAAACATCGTCTGCGCGGAGTGATGAATGAAGTGCGGCTCGACGGTGACGATCGGAAAAATAATTCGGAGCGCGATCGGATTGTCGGTCAGTCGATAATGATAACGCAAAAAAAATGTGGCAGTCTCCTTGGTGAGAGCGACAGCCTTAACCTCGAAAACGTACCAAGTTCTGTAGCAAATATTTTTTTGAGCGACGCAAACGCACTCGATGCCGACGGTTTTGATCGGCGTCGTCGATGTGAACAGATAATATTTTTTGTCGAGACGAACGTCGGAGTCGGGCGGCAACATTCTGCCGCTTCCGATCTTAAACAACGCGCCGTCAACATTCTGATCGCGAATCACACTCTCGAGCGACAAACGCTCGCCTTCGCGCTCGAAATGAAAATTATTTTGCCCGACGCAAAGAATCAACGGCGAAATAAATTGCGACGGCAGCTTATTCGATCGCGTCCAGTCGTAAGGACTTCGAGAGCGCTCCTCGCAATCCTTATTCTCATCGGTCGGCGAATGTTTGAAGTGCGGCGCCTTAACCTTGCCGCGCACATACATAACGTATTGCCCGCAAATCTCGCACCAACACCATTCGTCCTCTGCCGATAAATTTTTTATATAGGGATGCTGCTTGGCAAATTCCTCCGCCGTAATATTTTTCCAACCGTGAGGCGTCCACACGCAAACATGATTCAGCAACGGCAATCACCACCCGCGCGCCGTCAAGATCAGATCGATTGCGTTCAACACGTCGTCGATGTCGCGTTCCGAGATCACCAGCGGCGGTTGGAACGCCATCACATTTCTCCCGACGCCGTTCTTGCCGACAATAAATCCCCGATCCTTCAGCTCCTCGATCACCGCGTCAAGCTCCTCCGCCGCAGGCGATCCGTCACTCCGAACAAACTCCGCGCCGACCATCAAGCCCAAGCCCCGCACGTCGCCGATGATCGCGTGCTTCGTTTGTAAATTTTTTAAGCCCGACTTCAATTGATCGCCGCGCTCCCGCGCCGCGCCGCACAGATCATGTTCTTCAATGTAATCGAGCACCGCCAACCCCGCCGTCGACGATACGGGATTGCCGCCCAATGTCGACGCGCCCGGTCTCGTATAAACGTCCGCGATCTCCGCCGTCGAGATGAACGCGCTGATCGGTTGCCCGTTGCCCAACGCCTTCGCCACGCTCATTATGTCCGGCTCCACATCAAAATTCTCTATCGCAAACATTTTACCCGAACGCGCAAATCCCGTTTGTACTTCGTCCACTATCAACAGCGCCCCGTACTTCGACAAAATTTCTTTCACCCGTCCGAACCATCCGCGCGGAGGTACCACGATCCCGGCGTTCCCTTGGATCGATTCCGCGATCAATGCCGCCGGTCGTCCGCTCGTCGACGACTTGATCACACGCTCAATCCGATTCGCACATTCCAAATCACATTCGGGATATTTTTTTCCGAGCGGACAACGATAGCAGTACGGATTCGGCACAAAATTTATCCCGCCGACCGGCGTCGGATCCGTCCGCCACATCCCGATCCCCGTCAGGCTCATCGTCAACTTCGTCCGACCATGCAAACCGCTCTCGAGCGCAAGAAACTCACTGCTTTTTGTGTAAAGCGTCGCCAACAACAGCGCCCCTTCGTTCGCCTCCGTCCCCGTCGAGCAGAAAAAACTTTTTTGCAATCGACCCGGCGTCACTCGAGCCAGCCGCTCCGCCAGCCGCACAAAATTCTCCGTCAGATAAATATTGCAGACGTGCTGAAGTTCGCGCATCTGATCAATCATCCGCTCCACGATCGTCGGATTGCAATGCCCGCAGTTGATCACCGACACCCCCGCGTAGCAATCCAAATACTTTTTGCCCTCGGCATCGAACAAATACTGCATCGAGCCCTTGACGAATTGCGGCGGATTTTTGTAGAAATGCCCCAGGCACGGCATGATGTACTGCCGCTTCGCCTCAACGATCGATTGCGCTCCGATAAATTTTTTCATTACACTCACCCGCTATTGATAATTTCGTTTTATGTTATCATAGCGTCACTCGAATTGCAATCGTTTCAATTGCTCCGAGATAAAATCCATGTCGTGATTGCTCAGCACGACAAAATCTCGTATCAATTCGACCGTCGGCTCGTAACTTATCAGCTCCCGCGCGTTGTCCAAAAATATTTTCAGGTTGTGCTCGAGCGGCAGCTCAAAGCGCCAAGGGTAGGCGTTGATGAAAAACTCATGCACCAAATAATTTTCGATGAGGATCGGATCGGACGGCTCCGCGCTCAACGGACGCTCTTCGACGAGAAAAAAGCGCCCGAGCTCCGTCAAGCGCTCCGCGATCGACAGCTCTCGATACTGAAGAATTTCGATCGCCGATTGTTGGATCGTCACGAAGTCCGATCGATAATCGACCGGCACATTCGGTTCAAATATTTCCGATTGTCGATGCGTGCGCTCGTCGACATCGATCCATTCAAAATCGATCCGCGCGGAGTTGAGAACCATGTCGGCGGCAAGCGGACACACCAACGACAGCGACCGCTCGAAAAAATCTCCAAAGTCGAGCGTCTGTCGCGGATATTGGCGGCACGTCTCCGACAAAAATTCTTCGCCGTATTTTTTTTGGATCGAACATAATTCATCCGCGTCGAGATACGGGCACGCGCCGACGGCATTGGGCGCAATGCAAAATTTATTCAGCTGCTCGTTGAATGCAAAGTGTTGCGGCAGATTTTTCATCGATGAATATTTTTTATGAGTGTCGTCGTCAATCTCAATCTCCCAGCCCGCACGACAGCACGCCGCCCCGCATGCTTGACCGTCGCAACGAAAATTTTTGACGTACGTCGGTTGAAAATATCGCCGCGTCATGTGATCCACTCCGCCCTCTCCGTCGTAAAGAAGTTGTCATGAGAGTCGTCGTCTTCATCGTCCAAATATCGGTAGATGCCGCGCGGATTTACCACTCCCTCGAACGCGTCATATTTGGAATCACTGAGGTTGAAGTCGCGCCTGTAATTAAAAATTTTTTTATCGGCGTCACGGAGAAAATTACCGTATACTTCATAGCCCGTATTATTCATCGACGGAACGATCGCACCGTTTTTGTATTGCACGCCGGTCTTGCTATCGGTGTATGAACCCTCGCGATATCCGATCTCGCCTTTTTGATCGACGTAAACATAATTGGTATCGTTCATCATATACTTGGTGTAGAACGAGACATCGTACAATGTTTTCAACGTGTCGGGTTTTTTGACGATCCAGTTTTTTCCGTTGACGTCTTCGATAATTGTCCAACCTTCGTACGAGAGCAATATCTTCGTGTCTCGTCCGTCAAGGCAGTATTTCGATTGCTCGGGAGCGTCGCGCGTCGTAAATTCATACCAATTCGTGGTCTCCGTCGTGCCCAACACGGCACCGTTGAGGATGTAGACCGCTTTACCCTTGTTGCCGTCGGCGCTGCCGTTGAATTTTTTATTCGCTCGAATATAGTCGGTCGTGTTGTAATTGCTCGCGTCCTTGACGTTGCTCGTCTTATCGATCGTGCACAGCTTGCCGTCACTGTCGACGTAGAGAATTTTATTGGCGGCGAGGGTTGCATTAAAATCCTCGATGATCGAATCGAGAGTGTCAACATCATCGTCGGCTGTTTTGGTGTGCTTATATTCCTTCGCGATCACAAAGCCGTAAAATTTATGCCCGTTGCCGTTGATCACGACGGGGCTGTTCTGCATGACGATGATCCCTCGGAAGTCGGCGTTGAGATTTATTATGACGGGCTTTGAATCGCGGACGGTCGAAGTCGAGCCGGTCAATTTCTCCGGTCCGTCATAGAAGATCACCAACGGACGGTATTTATAATTGCCGAGTAAATCTTTTTTGGTGTTGTAACCGGTCGGATCGTCTGACGCGGCGTTGATGTTGATGATGATCTGTCGGACGGAGCTGTGCCCGCTGGTGATGCCGTCGTTGTAAATCGGTTCGCTCTCAATGCGAATATAGAGTGGATCGCTCGGCAACAGCGAATTGCCTTGACTGTCTTTAATCTCGTTACCGTTGGTGTCTTTGTTGGCGCGAACCTCATACGGCTCGCTGAAATCGATCGTCGATAAAATTCTCAGCTTGACACTTTTTTTGGTCTCCGACAGATTGCTGTATGACAAGCCGCTCGGCGCATCCATCGTTATATCCCAATCCTCGGTAAAGATATTTCCCTTGGAAGCATCACTGTTATAATTGATGTCGGGGCGGAAGTCGATGAACATATCGTCCATTTCATATTTGCCGTTTTTGACAGAGGCGGCATATTGCCTCCAATAACCGTCGCCGGTATTTGACATGTTGGCTGAGCCTGCATTGTAACCGGTCGACCCGTCGAGGACAATATTTTCCGTTCGATAGGTGTTGCCCGTCTTGTAGTCGATTTGTCGGCTTTTGTTATCCGTACCGTTGGTGGTGCGCACCGTCCGAGGATTTGAATAACTGCTGCCGGAACGCTCCCAATCATAGATCACCTTCGCGGGGGTAATGATTTTATCGTGATCGTCTTTCTTGCCGTCCTTGAGTAAGTTTACCTGCGGCAATAATGCTTCGCCGTCCAACACTTGAGTTAAGCGAGTGAGCGCCACTGCTTTTATCGGCATCGAGCCGAATTGATTTTGCATGAACCCGAACATGTGTTCGACCGTGCCCGACAATTCCACCGAGTAATAAATATGCTCCGTGATGAGTTTCGAGTCTCTTGCGAGACGCGCTACCGGCTCATCCAACTTTATTGACGACATATCGGGCATGTTTTCAAGCGCATACTTTTCGGCATCGACATAGCTGACGTACTTTTGAGCCTCCGCGTCGGTAATGCGCTCCAAATTGGAGGTTTGCTTGGGCTTAAGAAATTTCGCGTAGGTCTCGTCGTTTTCGCTGATGAAGTCGACTTGGGTGTAGTGGATCAATTTTTTTTCGCCGTCCGAAATGATTTTGTGCGCGCCGGCGACCACGGCAGCATCGGCAGCGTTTTGCAGTCTCGATTGATTGAGGTACCACCAGCCGAAATCAAATGCCGCTCCGACAAAAATAAACAGCAGAGGAATCATGAGCGCGAAGAAAACCAGCACTTGACCTCTGACACATCGAAGGGCGGAAATTTTTTTGCGCATAAGTCATTCCTCCTCTCAATTATCGAACGCATTGTATAAAAATCGGCATCGGATCGCAAGATTTTAGTGCAAGTGCTTGTACATTTCATCGCCCCCGTGTAAAATTTTCTATGGTCTCAATCAAAAATTTTTTCAAGCAGAGGAGGGTTTGTCATGAGGAAAATTTTTTTTGGGCTGTTGACGGCGTGTTTGATGATCGTCGGCTCGATGCAATGTCAGGCGTCGGAGTACGGCTCGACGGAAGAACAAGCGGAGGCGGTTGAGCTGTTGAATGAACTGCGCGAGAGCGTCGGCGTCGACGAGTTATATTGGGATCCCGACTCGTTCATTCAAGCTGCCGCCGAAGTCCGCGCGGAGGAGCTCGAGCAGTATTTCAGTCATACTCGTCCCGACGGTTCGGATTGCTTTACCGCGTTGCGGGAATTCGACATTGACTATCGGACGTGCGGCGAGAACATTGCCTACGGCACCGCGCTTGACGCCGACGGCGTGATTGAGATGTGGACGAATTCGCCCGGGCATTACGCCAACATGATTAACGGCGAGTTCGGCGAAGTCGGGCTGGCGTCGTGGCACGCCGACGACGGCATCGTTTATTGGGTTCAAATGTTCATCGGATAAGGAGTGTTGAATTTGTATAAGAAGGTCGATACCAATCTTGACTTCGCCTCGCGCGAGAAGGAAGTCGAAAACTTTTGGAACGACAACAATATCCAGCAGAAGGCGATCGATCAGCGCGACGGTTGCCCTGACTATACTTTCTACGACGGTCCGCCGACTGCCAACGGGCAACCGCACATCGGGCACGTCCTGACGCGCGTCATTAAAGACATGTTCCCGCGCTATTGGTCGATGAAGGGACGCAAAGTCCTGCGCAAAGCCGGCTGGGACACTCACGGCTTGCCCGTCGAATTGGAAGTCGAAAAGGCGATCGGCATCAACGGCAAAGAACAGATCGAGCAGTACGGCATCGAGCCGTTCATCAAAAAATGCCGCCAATCCGTGTGGAAGTACAAGGGCATGTGGGAGGAGTTCAGCGGCGTCGTCGGCTTCTGGGCGGACATGGACGACCCGTATATTACCTACACCAACGACTATATTGAATCCGAATGGTGGGCTCTCAAAAAAATTTTCAAGCGCAAACTTTTGTATAAGGGTCATAAAGTCGTGCCGTACTGCCCGCGTTGCGGGACGCCGCTGTCGTCTCACGAAGTCGCTCAGGGCTATAAGGATGTCAAGGAGCGGAGCGCGATCGCCAAGTTCAAAGTCAAGGGCGAAGATGCTTACTTCCTCGCCTGGACGACCACGCCTTGGACGCTCCCGTCGAATCTCGGATTGTGCGTCAACGCCGACGTCGATTATGCGCTGATCGATGTCGACGGCACAAAATATTATATGGCGGCGGCGCTCGTCGATAAAGTTTTTGAGGGCGTCGACGTAAAAATTCTTTCGACCGTCAAGGGCAAGGAGCTCGAATACAGAGAATATGAGCCGCTTTATCCGTTTGCGCTCCCGATCGTCGAGAAGAGCGGCAAGAAAGCGTTCTTCATTCAATGCGACGATTACGTGACGACCGAGGAAGGCACCGGCATTGTTCACACTGCGCCCGCCTTCGGCGAGGACGATAACCGCGTCTGTCGAAAATATGATATGCCGTTCGTTCAGTTCGTCGACGCGAAAGGTCAGATGACGAGCGAAACAAAATGGGCGGGCGTGTTCGTCAAGGACGCCGACCCGTTGATCCTCGACGACCTCAAAAAGTCCGGCAAGCTGTTGAAGGCTCCGAAATTCGAGCACAGTTATCCGCATTGCTGGCGTTGCGATACGCCGCTGATTTATTACGCGCGCGAGTCGTGGTTCATCAAGATGACTGCGGTGCGCGACGATCTGTTGGCGAATAACGACAACGTCAATTGGATTCCGCCGACGATCGGCAAGGGGCGCTTCGGAGATTGGCTCGAGCACGTGCAGGATTGGGGCATCAGCCGCAATCGATATTGGGGGACGCCGCTCAACATTTGGGAGTGCGATTGCGGACATCAACACGCCGTCGGCTCGATCGATGAGCTGAAGACGCTCGGAAAAAATTATGACGAAGTCCGCGCGGAGTTTCAAGCGAATAACGAAGGCGATCCCAATCAAACGCACGGCGAATTGGAATTGCATCGTCCGTATGTCGATAAAATTTTGATCGATTGTCCCGAGTGCGGGCATGAAATGCATCGCGTGCCCGAGGTGATCGATTGTTGGTTTGACAGCGGCGCCATGCCGTTTGCTCAATGGCATTATCCGTTCGAGCACAAAAATATTTTCGAGGAGCGCTTCCCCGCCGACTTTATCAGTGAGGCGGTCGATCAGACGCGCGGTTGGTTCTATTCGCTGATTGCGATCTCGACGCTGCTGTTCGATCGGTCGCCGTATAAAAATGTGATCGTGCTCGGTCACGTCCAAGACAAAGACGGTCAGAAGATGTCGAAGTCGAAGGGCAACGCGGTCGATCCCATGGCGGCGCTCCGTCAGCATGGCGCCGACGCCGTTCGTTGGTACTTCTACGAAAACTCCGCGCCGTGGCTGCCCAACCGTTGGAACGATGACGCCGTGCGCGAAGGGCAACGAAAATTCATGGGCACGCTCTGGAACACGTACGCGTTTTTCGTGCTCTACGCCAACATCGATCAGTTCGATCCGAAAAATTATCGGCTCGAGCCTCAAAAGTTGGGCGTGATGGATCGGTGGGTGCTGTCGCGATTGAATACGACCGTCAAACTCGTCGACGAGCAGCTGTCGAGCTACAAAGTCACCGAGCCCGCTAAAGTTCTGCAGAATTTTGTCGAGGAGCTGTCGAATTGGTACGTCAGACGGAGTCGCAACAGATTTTGGGCGAAGGGCATGGAGCAGGATAAAATCAATGCCTACATGACGCTCTACACCGTGCTCGTGATGATCGCCAAAGCCGCCGCGCCGATGGTGCCGTTCATCACCGAGAGCATCTATAGAAATTTGGTCGCGGGGATCGATCCGACGGCGCCGATCAGCGTCCACCTTTGCGATTATCCTGTCGCCGACGAGTCGATGATCGACAGTCAATTGGAAGAAACTATGCAATCTGTTCTCGACATCGTGACGCTCGGGCGCGCGGCGCGCAATGAGACCAACATTAAAAACCGTCAGCCGATCGGCGAGATGTATGTAAAGGCGCCGACGGCATTGACCGAGTACTACGTCGAGATCATTGAAGACGAGCTCAACGTCAAACGCGTCGAGTTCCGCGCGGAGATGGACGACTTCATTCGATACGAGATCAAGCCCAACTTCAGAGTGCTCGGTAAGAAAGCCGGTAAACTCATGAAGGAAGTCAAGCCCGCGCTCGAAAAAATTGACGCGGCGTCCGCAAAGGCGTCGCTCGATCGCAACGGCGAATTTAAACTGCAACTGTCGACGGCGGAGTTGTCATTGACGGCGGAGGACGTAGATATCACGATGACGCAAGCCGAAGGATTTAATTGCCAACGCTCGGGCGAAGTGACGATCGCGCTGTCGACGACGTTGACGCCGGAGCTGATTGAAGAAGGATTCGTGCGGGAGATCATCAGCAAGGTGCAGACGATGAGGCGCGACAATAATTTTGAGGTGACCGATCGGATCAAGATTTACGTTGACGGCAACGAAAAAATTGCGGGGATCATGCGTCGGAACGATGCGGAGATTAATCGGGTGACGTTGAGCGACGCAATCATCGAGAACGCCGTCGTCGGCATGCGCACGTGGAATATCAACGGTGAAGAAGTATTGCTGGCGGCGGTTCGATAAAATTTATGAGGGCGCCGTCAACGCTCCCACCCCCCAATGACGGCGCCCAACTGAGGTTAGCATGCCCACCCCGCGTTGCCGGCGCCTCTTCGCCCCGCGCGATCGGAGGCGCCCGCCCGTTGCAGTCGACTGCGCCCCGCAATTCCTAATTCCTAATTGCTTTTCGGGTGGGCGGGATAAAAAATGAAAGGAAGTGATCCCATGGCAGAGTTCAGAGATCGCGATAAGCGCTTCGTCGACATGCCCGATCTCTATCAGTCGCTCAGCGGCAATCAGCCCATCGAAAAAATTAACGCCGCCTGCTATCTCGTACTTCATACCGTTTATCTCAACAATGTAAATTACAAGCAAGAGATCAGAGACGCTTGGCGCGCAAAACTCGGTACGCCGTTGCCCGAAGACGCCTTCCGCTACATCCGAACGGTCTTTCGAGTCTTCACCGATCGAGTGATCATCAACGCCTTCAAACACGACGAGATCATTCGGCACAACACCAATCTCCGATTTCTGATGATCAGTCTGGAGTTGGATTTGTATTTGATCGATTGCGCGGAGTCTCAAAAAAAATTTACGCGAGAACAATTCCGTCAAGCGATGGATCAAAAATACTTCGGCGCGTTCAATCGGACGGTTGAAAAGATCGAGCAGGTGTCGATCCCGTTCATCGAAGACTTCAAAGCCCTCGGACAATCGCTCCGTCCGTATAAAAATCCGATCAAAAATATTTTCGAGCGACTTCTCAAAACCAACGAACAGGCAATAAGTCATGAGGTCGAGCGGGCGAAGGCGGAGAGTGAATCGGATTTGATGTCGAAGCCCGAGAATGAGCAGACGCTTGAAAAAATTCGTCGGCTCGAGACCGATATCGCCGAGTTCCAACGCCGGTACGATGAGCAGGTTGAATATGCGCAGACGCAATACGAGCGCGGCATTCGAGACGTATTCAAGCTGTTGAACGACGAGCAGTACAGTCGGATCATCGATTATTTTTACGCGTTGACGCGCGACGAAAAAACCGAGCCCAATCTTCGCGGCTACCTTGAAAATTTTTTCATCGCCCTCGAGGAATCGGATATCACTCCGATCTTCGGCGACGACAAAATTCCCAACGTTCCGCTCGAGCAGCTGATTCAAACTTGCAATCTGACGTTCGACAAGAAAAATTTCAATCCGTCGGCAATCGCAATCCAATCCCCGGGCTGGCGTTTTCGCAATGTGGTTTTGGATAAGCCGACGCTTGTCTTAAAGAAATAATTTCGTTTCAAAAGCTGTATTGATTTCGATCCGTGCAGCTTTAATTTTTCCTCTCCAAAAAATTTTTTGAAGGGAGCGATCAATAAAATGTATTTGGGAATCGATTTGGGCACAACAAATTCGGTGGTCGCGCGCTCATTCTCCGACATCAACAACAATTTGATCACCGACGTCATTCGTATCGGTCAGCTCGATGCAAACGACAACTGGGAGACCGATGAAAAATTGCCGTCGATGGTGTACTTCACGCCCGAGGGCAAAACGGTCGGAGAAAAGGCGAAGGCGCTGCGCGATGAGGAGCGCAAATACGTCGTCACCAACGCGAAACGTTTTATGGGGACCGACAAAACTTGGACGATGTACGGGACGGAATATAAGGCGCGCGATATCGGAGCGATCGTTCTTCAACACTGTCGAAAGGAACTCGATCGGCGCGGCAATATGCAATACGATACGGTTGTGATCACGGTGCCGGCGTCGTTCACCGTCTCGCAGACCGAAGACACAATCGCCGCCGCAATCCTCGCCGGCTTCGATCGCAACAAAGTGATCGTCAAGCATGAGCCGACCGCTGCGCTGTTGTCTTACATCGACGAGCAATCGAAACGTCGAGCGGACGAACGCGACGTGGATTTTTCGACGAAGAAACGCGTGCTGGTGTTCGATCTCGGCGGCGGCACTTGCGACACGACGATTATCGACGTGCTGATCAAAAATAATAAAGTCAAGTTTACGGAGCTGGGCATCGGTCGATATAAGGAGCTCGGAGGCATCGACTTTGACAGATGTTTTGCCGATAAACTTCTCGAAGAATTTTTTGCTACGAATGAGATTCGCGCCGGTGAGTTGGACGAACTCGATAAGGCGGAGATGTATCGCCGTTTGAAACTCGGCGCGGAAAAAATCAAGGAAAATCTCAGCGCCAAGATTAAGAACGAGCGCATGAACGATCCCGATTGCGACATCGAAAATATTTCCGTCAAGTACAACATCCCGCGCTTTTATAAAGACAAGCCGTATCGTTTGACGATCAGCAAGCGCGCCTATGACGAATACACGCGCGAACTTTACATCGACCAAAAAAATCGCTCGCGTCGGATTGACGATGCCGAGCGCAATCAAAACATCATCAGCATCATTCGAGAGACGCTCGAGGCGTATAACATCGACAAGGATTCGATCGATCTCGTGTTTATGACGGGAGGCATGACGAAATTTCCGACCGTGCGCGAAAAAGTCAGTGAGTATGTCGGTAAGCCGCTCATCGAGCCGGAGGATCCGATGAACGCCGTCGCGCGCGGTGCCTCCGTATATCAATTTTATAAACCGACCGTGCTCGAGCTCGAAGCGAAGGAGGATCCGTCCGCGCTCGAACCGTCAGAAAGCGAACACGAATTCGGAGATCAGATGATGCTTGCCGAATCGATCATGCTAAACGTCAGTGAAGGGCTGCCGCGTGTGATCATTCCGCGCGGAACGAAAGTTCCTTACGAGGGCTCATTGCGCGGAATGTTTAAGACCGCGTCGCCCTCGGGCGTCAATCTCGACATTTACGCGGGCAATGACGAGTTCGATTCAAAGATGCGCATCGAAAAAACTTTGTCGCAGGACTTTGATTCGCCCGTCAATCCCGGCACGCCCTTTGATATCGAGTATTCGATCGACAAAAACAAAGCGATCACGTTGAAAATCATGATCGACGACGGCATTCACGATTCGCAGGAATTTGTGATCTCCGTCTACGGCGACGAAAATGTTGCCGAGCAAAATTACGAAGTCACCACGGAATTTTGAGAGGAGGAGCCGACTTGGAAGATATTTACAATCCGTTTAGCCGTTTGCTGGAATTGGAAATTGAGACCGAAAAGCCGATCGATACTTACGAGCACGAAAACGAAGACTCGGCGCGCAATCGCATGTTCATTTGGCAGTTCACGCCGGACGACATAAAAAATTTCGTCGGGATTTTCGAGACGTATAACACTCGTCCGGATACCGACGTTGCGCGCGAAGCGTTGAGCACAGCGCTCCACAAACGGTGCATGCAAATGCTCAACGCGCGTTGCCTTCCAATCGAGTGCATGCTCTATGCATCAAAAGTTTCCAACGCTCGAATGAACGAAAATCTCATCAACGTTCTCGCCGTCCGCATCAAAGACATCTATAGGAGTCCCGGGCGCGGCGATATCACCGTCGAGGCGCTCGAGCACATCATCAACAATTGGATTTGGGTGCCGCAAGTTCGGGCGGCGATCGTTGCCGTCGGTTTGATCCGTGATCGCGATGAACTTTTCGATTGCATCATGCCGCTCGTCAACGGCGAAGCGCTCAAGCAAAGTATTTTCTCCGCGCTGATGCAAAAAAAAAATAAAGCCAATCTCGATCGGGCGCTGGGCATCATCAGCACTCTCGAGGCGACTAACGACATCGATCGAAACATCAGCGCGATGTTTCAGGCGGAGTGCAACGGTTTCACGACGCTCGGTATCGATTATTTGAAGACGCGGCTCAACGATTATCTCCACGACTCGACGGTTTATCTCAACAATCTCGGCAGAAGTACTCTTCGCAATGTCGCCAACATTTGGAACGTCACGCCCGCCGGTCGAGAGATCGACGAGCTTGCGCGCCGCTCCCGTGACGACGATCAAGCCTATCATGAGTTCCTCGACATGTGTCGTGAGCGCAATGATGAGGAGGTCACATTCCGTTGTCGCTTTTCGCGTCGAGACATCATCGACGATTTTCTGATCCAGCTCATTCAATCGGACGATGCCTCCGTTCAGTCGAAGGCAAATTCGTTTATCGCCATCGCTCAGTTGAGTTGCAGCAGGCGTCCCAACGCCCGACGCGTCGACAGTGCAAAGGATTTGCTCCGTCGCTATAAAAATCAGCGCGATCATGAATTTGCCTGTTTGACTTCGTTGATGCTCCTCTGCGATCGGGATGCCATTCAAGAATTTGTTTCGCTCATGCGCCAAAAGACGCCGCGCGAGCTCCACAATCTCTATTCGCTGCTCAACACCGCGTCGCTGATGAGATCGCGAGACGCCGTACCGCTGATCAGCGCCGCTGTATCACGCGAGCTTGCCGACATCTTTGACAACGGCTGGTCTTATGAGATGTACAACTTCGCGTCCAATCTTCGCGAATTCAGACGCCGCAACGTCGATCAACTGATCTCGATTGATTGCCTCCGTCTGATTAAAAGCATTCTGCTCAAATACGCCGCCGACACTTCGCTCCTCGACGCCGACGCGGTGAACGCTCTCATCGACGTGGCGGTTATGTTCCGGCTCGATGGCGTGACGGATGTGCTCTTCAAACTTTACGATCAACACTCGAATGCAGATGTCCGTGCGCACGCTCGAAAAAAATTGATCGGGTTGGGCATCGAAGACCCCGCCATCAATCATTGAGTCACGATTCTTGGTGAGGATGGGTGGGCAGGAGAATAAAATTATGACTAAAAATCCTGTAGAGGAGATCGATAACTCCGACGGGCTCGTCGATCTCCTTCTTTTTGATCACAACTCCGAAGACAATATCATCTGGGCGACCGATAATAAATCAATCCAAAAAAATCCCATCGAGCCCCGCGATATCTATAAAATCGAGCCGCGATTCATGAAGTCGAAGGAACGCCGCGCCCGTCGGACTAAGGATCGCGCCGAAGTTTTTACGCCGCCCGATGTCTGCAAACTTCAAAACGATCTGATCGTCCGACCGTGGCTCGATAAGCCCCTCGATCAATTCATCGACGCTACTTTTCTCGAGATCACTTGCGGCGAAGCCCCTTACATCGTCAGTCGCTACAACGTCGTCGACGGCACCCCGATCGCCATCGACAACCGCGTCGGTCTGCTCGACCGCAAACTTCAATCGATCAATCAATCCGTCGACAATCAAAAACTTTGGCTCGAGCTCGCACGCCGCGCCTTTCAATCCGTCTACGGCTACGAGTTCCAAGGCGATAATTTATTCATCGCCCGATGCAATTTATTTTTGACCGCCCAAGAATTTTATCGTCAAAAGTTCCGCGCGGAGCTGCCGTATGATTTTTTGAATGATCTCGTCGACATCATCACTTGGAATTTTTTTCAATACGACGGGCTCAATCGGTGCCGACCGTTCGACGAGTACGGCGGCGTGTTCGGATCGTGTAAGATTATGGATTGGAAGGCAGGCGCGCCCGATGAATTTTAAGTTTAAGAATCCGTTCGAGTACAAGATCATCTACGTCATGACGATCGACGATCAAAAACATCGCGGGCTGATCAAAATTGGCGAGACCACCGTCAAAGCCGACGCCCGACCCGATCGCACGACGATGGAAGCCGCCGCCCGCAATCGCATCGCGCAATACACTCGAACCGCCGCCTTCGACTACGACCTTCGTCACGTCGAGATCGCCGTCGACGACAATCATAATACTTTTTCCGATCGCGACGTGCACCGCGTACTCAAAAACTCCGGCATCACTCGGCATTTCGAGCGCCGCGAATGGTTTAAAATCAATCTCCCCACCGCGCTCGCCGCCATCGACGCCGTCAAACGCGGCAGAAAAAATTTGACGGGTCTCGCCGCCCCCGACGTCGAAAAAATTTTTTTCCGTCCCGAACAAAACGCCGCCATCAATGCCACCGTCAAAATTTTTAAGGGCGCCCAATCGGAAAAATTTTTGTGGAACGCCAAAATGCGCTTCGGAAAAACCCTTTGCGCGCTCGAGGTGATCCGCCAATGCCGCTTCCGACGCTCGCTCATCATCACCCATCGCCCCGTCGTCAACGACGCTTGGCTCGACGACTTCAATAAAATTTTCGGCGGCTCCGATTATCGCTACGGCGAAATTTCCGACGACGCTCCCTTCGTTTACTTCGCCTCCGTTCAGGATTTGCGCGGCTCAACCACCGTCGGCGGCAACTTCGATAAGAACGCCGACATTTTTGCCGTCGATTGGCAGATGCTCATCGTCGACGAGGCGCACGAGGGCATCGCCACCACTCTCGGCGACAAAGTCATCAAAAATCTCGTCAAGCCCCGCACCAACATCCTGATGCTCAGCGGCACGCCTTTTAATCTCGTCGACGACTTTGACAAAGCCCGTACCTTCGATTGGACTTACGCCGACGAGCAACGCGCCAAAGAAATTTTCGCCGCCGACAATCCTCTCGAGCACAATCCTTATGCCGAGCTCCCGCGCCTGAACATCCTCACCTACGATATCGGCTCCATGCTCGACGAACATTTTATCGACATCGACGACGCCGCTTTCGACTTCGCAGAGTTCTTTCGCGTCGACCAAAAAATTTTCGTCCACGAAGACGCCGTCCGTCGTTTCCTCGACCTGCTCACTCGCGCCGAGAATTTTCCTTTCGCCAATGACCGCTTTCGACAACTTTTCAAGCACACGCTCTGGATCGTCCCGGGCGTCGACGAGGCGAAGGCGCTCAAAAATCTTTTGGAGGCTCATCCCGTCTTTCGCAATTTCAATGTGCTCAACGTCGCGGGCAACGACGACGCCGGCGGCAAGGCGCTCAAAAAAGTTCGGAACGCCATCGCCGACAACGATTGGACGATCACCGTCTCGTGCCGCCGCTTGACTGTCGGCGTCACCGTCCCCGAGTGGAGCGCCGTCCTGATGCTCAGCGGCTCGTCGACCACATCCGCCACGAGTTATATGCAGACGATTTTTCGCGTCCAATCGCCCTGCACCGTCGACGGCAAAATCAAAACCGATTGCTACGTCTTCGACTTCGCGCCCGACCGCGCCTTGAAAGTGCTCGCCGACGTTGCCGATCGACATCCCGCGCTCGACCGTCGCTCCGCTCTCGAGGAATTTCTCAACTTCGCGCCCGTCATTGCCTTCGACGGCTCACGCATGCTCGAGTACGATGTCAATAAATTTTTCGAGCAGATTAAGCGCGTCAACGCCGATAAAGTTTTCAACGCCGGCTTCGATTCGCCGCTGCTCTTTAAAAATTTTTCGCTCGACGACGTTGACAGGCGCGCCTTCAATCGCCTCAAAAAAATTATCGATGCCGTCAAGGGCGGCAAGGATAAACCCGTCGTCGTCAACGCTCAAGGGCTCGATCGGAAAAAATATTCGCGCCGCGACACCAACGACGCCGACTCCACTCGTAAGGACAGGGAAAAATTCATTGCCTTGCTGCGCGGGCTGGCGGTTCGCTTGCCTCTGATGATTTACGGCGCCGACGTCGATGAGCGCGACATTTCCATTGAGCGCATCGCCTCTGTTGTCGACGATCGCTCCTGGGCGGAGTTCATGCCGCGCGGCTTGGACAAAAATTTGTTTCGTGAGTTCGTCCGATATTTCGACGAGGACATTTTTGCCGCCGCCGCCCGTAAAATTCTCGACGTCATTCGCGCCGCCGACGATCTTGCGCCCGACAATCGCGTAAAAAAAATCGCCGAGCTGTTCTCGACCTTCAAAAATCCCGATAAGGAGACCGTACTCACTCCGTGGCGCGTCGTCTGCGAACATTTACGCCTCACCGTCGAAGGCAAAAAATTTTTATCCGTCCGCTCCGTTTTTTTGGACATCAATTCAAAGACGGGGCTCTATCCTCTCTGCTTGACGCAACTGATTTGGAATTGGAAAATGGGCGTGGCGCGCGCGATGGAGTGCGGGCGCGAGCCGACTTTCGAGGAGCAAATCAAAATTTGGCGCGCGACTGTCGAGAAAAATATTTTTGTTTTGTGTCGGACGCCGATGGCGGCGAAGATCACGCGCCGCACTCTGCTCGGCTTCCGCGCGGGGTGGACGGCTAACATTCGATGCGTTGAGGATATCGTCGAGCGCCTGAGAGATTGTTTCGACCGCGATGATTTTGAGGCGTTTGCGGTCGAGATTCGGAGCAAAAGTTTTTGGAGGAAGGGAGCGCGAGGCACGATGAAGTTTGACGCGGTGGTGGGCAATCCGCCCTATCAGACGAACGCCGAAGGCGGACCTGATCTGCCGGTGTATCATTATTTTATTGAAGCGGCTCAACATTTGGCGGATCGGGCGACGCTGATTCATCCCGCACGGTTTTTATTCGACGCGGGAGCCACACCCAAACGTTGGAACAAAAAAATTTTATTGGATAAACATTGGAAGGTTGTAAAATACGAAGCCGACAGCCGAAAATTTTTTCCAGACGGAGATATCAAAGGCGGAGTGGCGATCACATATTACGATGCGAATGAAGACTTCGGCTCGACGGACGCGTTCATTGCTTTCGACGAACTTAAGTCGATCCATCAGAAGGTAGTCGTCGACAATAAAAATTTCCATCCGCTCAACGAAATAATTTACTCGGCGACTATTTATCGGCTGACGAAAAAATTTCATGAGGACAATCCGTGGGCGGTTAAACGGCTGAGTAAGGGGCACTCTAACGATGTGGTGAATAATATTTTTGAGCGACTGCCGGAAATTTTTACAATCAAAAAACCCGACGACGATCGGGATTATATTCAACTGTTGGGACTCGAAAGAATGAAGAGAGTTTATCGCTACGTCCGCCGCGATTACATCAGCTATCATCAGACGCTCGAGAAGTATAAAGTGTTCGTGCCGGTGTCAAACGGGAGCGGCTCAATTGGAGAGACGTTAAGCTCGCCGCTTGTCGGCTCGCCGCTTGTCGGCTCGCCGCTTGTCGCATGTACGCAAACCTTCATCACGGTTGGATCGTTTGAAAGTATATCAGAAGCAGAGGCGGTTTTCAAGTACATCAAGACGAAATTTTGTCGTGCGATGTTGGGCATCCTGAAGGTGACTCAACACAATTCACCGGCGACGTGGTCAAAGGTGCCGCTGCAGGATTTCACGTCGGCGTCGGACATCGACTGGTCGTTGAGCGTGTCGGAGCTGGATCGTGCGTTGTATCGAAAATATAATCTGTCGCCCGACGAGATCGCCTTCATAGAAATACTGTCCTTCCTGGGTTGTCCGATACCAGACAAGATCCCCATCGACCAGGGTAGTCCGCAGGCTTTGCTCCAGCTCAAGAGAGGTCCCGTTCAGAGAATACAAGGACATGACGCTGTAGGCCGCGCCGTTTGACCCCTCCAGAAGGATACGGTTGTCCTGGGTAAGATAGTTTCGAGACCGCTCCCAGCTCACCACAACCCGTCGGGGCTGGCCGTCCTCCAGGGTGAAGACATCGTAGATGATGCCCGAGGAATAGGGCAGGCTGTCGTTCCCCAGGTCCGGCATTGCGCCGATGAGCAGCTCCGGGACCCCATTTCCGTCCAGGTCCTCCAGGGCATAGCCCAGGGCGTCGCTGGTTCGGATCAGGATGGAGGGATAGACCGGCTCGGCATAGTCCGGGGCGTCGTTGTAAAGGGCATAGGTCTCCGGGTCCTCTTGCAGATACCGGCTGTACATATCCAGCACAGGCTGATACAGAGCCAGGTAGTCCGACTCCCGGGCCGATTCCTCTGCCGCTTCCTCCTGCTCCGGAGGCTGCTGGGTCTCCGGCTGCGGGGCGGCATCGAAGGACACCCGCTTTTCCGGCAGGCAGACCCGGGCAATGATGGCGGCGGCTTCGGCCCGGCTGATCGCGTCCTCTGGGCGGAAGGCCCGGGTAAGCTCGTTGTCCCCGGTGAGCACGCCCGCCCGATACAGGGCAAGAATCTGGCTGGCATAGCGGGTGGGGGTCGGGGCCTCGGCGGGGGCTACGTCGCTGATGGTCACAGCTTCGTTCAGCACCGTGAGATAGGCTTCCTCGGTTGCCATATAAAACAGATAGGCCATCTCGCACCGGGCCGCGCTGGCAGAAAAATCCGAAAACTCATCGGGTTGGATGATCCCCTGCTCCAGGGCGTAGGTCACATAGGTGTCATACCAGTGGCTGCCCTGGGACATATCAAAGCTGTAGTGGTTGTTGTGGTAGCGGTCATGGACCACGGCGGCCATCTTCACCGCCTCGGCCAGGCTGATCTCGTTCTGGGGGCGGAAGGTACCGTCCGGGTAGCCGTTCATGATGTCCAGCTCCACAGCTGTCTGGATCACGCCCTGCTGCTCGGCGCCGTACCAATAGGACTCGTCCACATCCGAGAAGCCCTGATACTGGGCCAGCCGGGAAAACACAGCGCCGTCCTCCGGAGACTCAGGGTCCGCCGAAGGGGTCTGGTCGCCGGGCTCCCCATCCTCGGAAGGTCCTGTCTGGGCAGCAGACTCCCCGGTCACGATCAGCGTGCAGCGGTCCAGAACCCCGCCGGCGGCGACCGCATAAATGGTAGCCGTACCGGGGGACAGGGCCGTCACAACGCCGTTCTGGTCCATCTGGGCCACAGGCGCATAGTCGCTGTACCAGATCAGGTCCGTAACAGAAGCGTCCTCCGGCTCCAGGCTTGCCCGCAGAAACGCGGTGGACCCGGCCTGTAACTGCGCATCGGACAGGTTCAGCGCCACCGACTGCACCGCCACCGCCCCGTTGTCCGGGGGCACCAGAATGTCTGTAGACGCGGTGTGTCCGCCGTCCTGGGTGGTCGCGGTGATCCGGGCCAGGCCCGACGCCAGGGCGCTCACCTCGCCCCGCTGGCTGACCTTTGCCACGGTATCGTCCGAGCTGTCCCAGTCCACCGCCTGGTTGCTGGCGTTTTCCGGCTTCAGGTCCACGGTCAAAAAGGCGGTAGACCCGATGTTCAGCACCCGGAAGCCCGGGTCCAGACGGATGGATTCCACCGGAACCACAGAAGACCGGACCGTGAAGCTCAGCGTGTCGGTAAAGCCGCCGTCCCGGGTGGTCGCGGTGATCGTCGCCGAGCCCGGGCTCACATAGGTCACATAGCCGGTTTCATCCACGGTAGCCACAGTCTCATCCGAGCTCTGCCAGAAAACAGTCTGGTCCGTGGCGTCCTCCGGCAGTACCCGGGCCCCCAGCTGGAAGCCGCCGGACAGGGTCGCGCCCGAGGGGCGAATCAGCTCCACGCCGGTGACCGGCGTCAGGGCCGGGGTATCAAAGTCCATCTGGTCCGCCTGGGCCTGGGTTATGTCCAGAACCGTCACTTCACAGGCGGCCGAGCTGCCGCCGCAGGTGGCGATGATTAGGGTTGCGCCGGGAGCCACGCCGGTGACGACCCCCTGCTGGTCCACTGAGGCCACGCCCGGATTCAAGGAGGACCAGTTTATCGGGCCGCTCAGACTGGTGCTGACCTGCAGCGGGGCGCTGCTCGCGCCTGCGTTTAGCTCCATGGCGTTGGGAGACAGGCTGATTTCCGCCGCGGCCCAGGCAGCAGGAAGCGCCGCCGTCAGAACCAACAGACACAGGATCAGACTGAAAAACCGGCAAGCTTTGCTGGCAAACATCAAAAAAGCCCCCTTTGCAGCCCCCAGGTCGGTCACTGCAATGTAATAAAGTAAGTATAGCATGCTTTCAGGAAAAAAACAAGGCAAATCCGGCCGTGGGCAGGGCAGCAAACCGGTCCAGACCGGGCAAAAACTGCTTTTTATTTTCCGGGTTTTGTGCTATCATCACTATCACCGGAAGGGGGAGGGCTGGATCGTGGGCAAAGCTGGACGTGGACACGGTGGTCTGCGGTCATGCCCAAGCGGCTTTCACACCTTAGACAGAAAGAATGGTTATCAATGGCACAAGAGACAAAGAGCAAACAAGCCCTGGCTACGGCGGCCGTGGTGGCGGCGGCGGTATTCTGGGGCTGTATGGGCCTGTTCGTGCGCCGTCTGGGCGCGGCAGGCCTGGACAATCTGGACATTGCCCTGGTGCGGACCGGGGTGGGGCTGCTGGGCGTGGGTCTGTACCTGGTCATCTTCCACCGGGACAAGCTCAAGGTCCGTCCAAAGGACCTGTGGTGCTTTTTCGGCACGGGGATCGTCAGTCTGCTGTTCTTCACCTGGTGCTATTTTCACGCCATCCAGGCCACCAGTCTGGCCGTGGCGGGCATTTTGCTCTACACCGCCCCCATCATCGTGATGCTGCTGAGCGTGCTTTTGTTTCGGGAAAAGCTCACCGTCCCAAAGGTGGCCGCCCTGGGCCTGGCCTTTGCCGGGTGCGTGCTGGTGTCCGGCGCCGGGAGCGGCGAACCTCTGACCACCCGGGCGCTGTTATATGGTCTGGGCGCGGGCCTGGGCTATGCGCTCTACTCCATTTTCAGCCGCTATGCGGTCAACCGGGGCTATGAGGCCTGGACCATCACCTTCTATACCTTTGTGTTCTGTGTGGCGGGCTGTCTGCCCCTGGCGGACCTGGGCCGGATTGTCCATGTGGCGGCGGCGGACCCCTGGCTGCTTTTGTGGTATCTGGGCATGGGCCTGCTCACCGCCATGGCCTCCTATCTGCTGTATACCTGGGCCCTGGAGCATCTGGAGTCCAGCCGGGCCTCCATCATCGCCTCGGTGGAGCCGGTGGTGGCCGCCGTGGCCGGGGTGGTGGTGTACCATGAGACCCTGACCTGGACCGCCCTGCTGGGCATCGCGCTGGTGCTTTCCGCCGTGGTACTGTTGAGCGTGAAGAGAAAAACGTAAACAATCCGTAAACTCTCCCAAGGGTCTGTTGCAAAGCCCAATGAGCAAGGTATAATAAAGTCACGCCGGATCGGCGCGATCTTC
Organism: uncultured Selenomonadales bacterium; assembly: GCA_937915885.1. Lineage (GTDB taxonomy): Bacteria > Bacillota > Negativicutes > Selenomonadales > Selenomonadaceae > Quinella. The sequence continues at coordinate 34,270 of CALGGP010000143.1, forward strand.
TGGCAAAGCGGGGACAAACCATGCTGCAGCGTTGGGCATATCGACTTCAAGCATTCATGTATGGCAGGAACGGCGTAGACCAGCTGTGCTGGCTGCTGCTCATCCTGGGGATCATTCTCAATCTGATCGGCAACTTCACCGGGCGGGTTCTCATTTCCGCCCTGGCCTATGTGCCCATGGTCTGGGCCCTGTTTCGGATGTTCTCGAAAAACCTGCCCCAGCGGCAGAAGGAAAACGCCTGGCTGCTGCGGCTGCTGCACCGGGACGCCGGCTCCGCCGGCAGCGCCGGGGCCTACACCGGCTATCAAAACGCCGGGAAAAAGACGGGCGTGGGCTTCTCGGAGCGGCTGAAGGACAAGGAGCACAAATATTTCCGCTGTCCCAAGTGCTGCCAGACCGTCCGGGTCCCCAAGGGCAAGGGCGTGATCCGCATCACCTGCCCCAAGTGCGGCGAGCGATTTGAAAAGAAAACCTGAGGCGGCAAGGGCAGCCTCAGGCAGCAGATATCCAAGACGGTGTGACCGGGCGGTCATGCCGTTTTTTGTTGTGGGGGGACTTTCACTGCTCCGCCGGGTACGCCAGCGGAACCGCGAAAGCCCTTTCGTTGGATAGAAATGCCGGCTGCGGCCTAGGGTTTGCTGTCCCAGGCCATACACAGCGGGGCGGTAGCTGTGTCTACCAGGAAGAGCTTGTAGCGATACGCCGCCGGGAGGTTTTCGATGGTCCCGTCTGCCTTGTCGCTGGAGATCATCTGGCAGCTCACCATCTGCGCCTTGTCGTTATAGCAGACGAAGATCACATAGGCAAACTTGTCTTGCAGTACCGTGGGAATCTCGTAACGCAGCTCCTTGTCGGTGAGATTCACCGTCAGCATGGCGGGTGAGATCGTCACGGTGACGGAACCGCCCGCGTTGTTGTTGTGATTGTCGTCGCCCACGACGCGATAATAAACGGTATACGTTCCCGCATTTGTGGCGGTGGGAATCGTATCGCCCCAACTACCGCTGGAGAGTCTATATTGCATCGTGCCGCCGTCGGGAGTCCCGGCGCTGACCAGCTCCTGCGGGTCGCCGGTATAGGTCAGCGTGTTCGCGGTCGGCGGGGTTTTCACTGTCGAAGCTGCCTTGGTGATGGTCAGGTTTGCGCCGGTGTAGCTGATGGAGTAGTTATCCCCGGCGGTAAGCGTTCCCTGCGTGATGGCATAGGTCCCGACGTCTTCGCCAGCGGCGCGGGTCAGCGCGCCGGTCAGTTCGTCGCCAACCATGAGCGCGGAATTAGAGTAAGTCAACGTCGGGTCTTCCTCGCCGTAGGTCTTGCTCTGCGCGGCGGCTTGGATGGTGAGAGGTCTCGGGTTCACCGTCACCTTGGCAACGTCGCTCTTCACGGTTGCTGTCAGGGTGCCGTCTGTGCTTGTGATGACGCAGTAATAATAATATGTTCCGGCGCCGTTGTCTGCGGGGATGGCGTAAGTGTCAGAAGTTGCACCGACAATCTTTGTCCCGCCGCTATTGCTGGCGGTTTCGCTGGAATACCATTGATAGGTGGTCGTTGCATACGATTGTGTAGTCTCCACATAAAGCGTATCACTTTGGCCATAGTAAAATGTCTTGTCTATTGGCTGAGTGGTGATTCTTAATGGGGGTGGACTTACGAGCATTGCTTCCCCGTAGCTGCTGTCAAACACAACCCCATAGTCACTGTTGTCGCTGATAAAATTGGACGAGTTGCCGGTGCTCTTCAGATATTCAGTGAAGGTGTAGGGCAAGGTCAGGCCGGAGGCAATCGTCACACCGATGGAAGCAGCATCAGTCAGCGCACCGGCAACGGTGATATTGTAACCATCATTATACAAATACACGTTGTTTGCAGTCTTGTTGTCCTCCGCGCCTGCAGTATTCCCTGTAATTATGGGTGCGCCGGAAATTCGAAATGTGCCGCCGTTCCACACGCCGCCGGTACAAATGCCTGTGTTATTTGCTATGGTGCCGCCTTTCATAGTAAATGTGCCATTACTATACACATACACGCCGCCGCCGCTGCTGTATTCGCCCGTTGCCCTGTTCCCTTCTATGGTGCCGCCGTTCATGGTGAATGTGCTGAAATGCACAAACACGCCGCCGCCGCCAATGCCTGTGTTATTTGCTATGGTGCCGTCGTTCATGGTAAATGTGCCGTTAACCACACACACGCCGCCGCCGCCGTAGTAGCTGGTGTAGGGACTGGTTGCATCGTTGCCGCTTATGGTGCCGCCGTTCATGATAAATGTACCGCTATACACATACACCCCGCCGCAGGAGCCGATGCCGATATTGTTCCCTCCGGTGATTTTTCCGCCGGTTCTGCTGTCTGTGATGGTCAGCGTCCCTCTAACGCTGATTACATATCCGTCCTCTACGGCCAAAGTATTTGATAATCCTCGGTCAATGGTATGCCCGTTGAGGTCGATGATAACGTATGTGTTGCTGGCGACTGTCAACGCCGCAGACGTTTTGATATCCGCTGCCAGCTTGATCTCTGTCGGGCTGTCCTCGTTTGTACTAGCGGTGCTTAACGCATTCGTCAGATCTTCATATGTGGAAACCTCCGCCTCCGCCCTCGCCGTCAGGGTCACGGCGGGCAGCAGCACCAGGCACAGGGCCAGCCCAAGCAGCAGGCCGAATATCCGATTTTTCATAATCCTTTCCTCCTTGCAGGTCTTGTCCTGTTTCCTTCCGGGCCTCGGGTCCCCCAGGCCTCCGCTACACTTCTTTTCCACTGTCACAGATCACCCCCGGAACATACAAAAAGGCGCACCGCATCCCGGCAAAGGGCGCAGTGCGTCACAAAGGGTATTGACAGGGCAAACGGACAGACCTATCCTCCGATAGATAGATAGATAGATAGATTGATTGATTGATTGATTGATTGA
>CALGGP010000144.1 GCA_937915885.1 uncultured Selenomonadales bacterium
CTCCGTTGGGCGCCGACCTCGACGGGCGGGAGTGCCGTCGGCGCCCCATATAAAATCGTCGACAGTGCCTGAAAAAGGTCGAAGAAAATAAAAAAGCGGCTGTCACCCTCGGGCGGCGCCGCTGATTTTTTTTCAATTGTACCAGGGACGATTTTTTTCTTCGCCAACCGTCGTCGGCTCGGTATGTCCCGAGTAAAGGATCGTCTCGTCGGGCAAAGTCAATATTTTATTTTTGATGCTCTCGATCAACGTCCACTCATTTCCGCCGATCAAATCCGTCCGCCCGATCGATTCCCTGAATATCGTATCGCCCACAAACGCCACGTGATCCCGCTCACTGTAGAAAATCACGCCGTCGTCGGTGTGACCCGGCACCGCTATTGCCTTCAGCCGAAAATTTTTGTCGAGCTCCGATACGAATTCCGCGCCGTCCTCGAAATAATTTACGCCCGTCAATACGATCTTGCGTCCGACTTCGGTTGACAGATTCCACTCCGGATGCGCCGCATACTTCTCGCCGTTGACGTGCATGCAGATCGGCACATTCAAGCGATTGCGCACCTCCGCCGCCGCTCCGATGTGATCGTAATGCCCGTGCGTGATCAATATTTTTTCAATGTTAAATCCGTGCTCGTTGATGATGTGCAACAGCCGCCCCGATTCCGCGCCGGGATCGATCAGAAATCCGCTGCGCGTCTCGTCGTCGATGTAAAAATACGCGTTCGTCGGCAGGAATCCGCGCAATCCAATCGTATAAATCATCGTGTCACCCGCCCTTCGATTAGTTTTCGCCATTCTACCACAAAATTTTCTGTTGAGCAAAGGAGTTATCGCCGTGAATATATTCGTGCTGTTGGCGCTGGCGTTGGCGATCATTTTATTGATGCTCCGACGAAAAATTTCAATCGGATTGTGCATGCTCGCCGGCGGATTTTTTATCTGGCTCGTGCGCTCCGCGCGGATTGACGATCTCGCGACGGCGTTGACGACGATGCTGACGATGCCGCGCACCTACGACATCATCTTTGCGTTGTACTTCGTGATGTGCCTCGAGATCGAATTGCGGGTGAGCGGCGCCTTGCATGACATGGTCGAGGCGCTCAAAAGAAAATTCTCGGGCGTAAAAGTTTTGTTGGCGGTGATGCCCGCGTTTCTGGGATTGTTGCCGTCGCCTGGCGGGGCGCGATTTTCGGCTCCGATCGTCGAGGAGTTGAGCCGATCGATCTCAATCAGTCAAGAGACGAAGGCGGCGATCAATTTTTGGTTCCGACACTTATTCGAGTTCTCGTCGCCGATCATACCGGGCATGATATTGGCGTGCTCGATCGCGGGGATCGCGTTCGGCGACATGCTGAGGCATTTATCGTGGTTGACGGTGCTGGCGTTCGCCGTCGGTTGGTTAGTATTGATCCGACCGATCCGCGCGGAAGTCGACATCACATCGGATCGATTGAGTGCTCGAGAGGAGCATGGAATGTGGCTGGCGATCGGCTCGGTGGCGTCGATTTTTATATTGGTGATCGCGTTCGGTTTGTCGGCGTCGATGGGGACGGCGGCGATCGTGCTCGCGCTGATCGGCGTGTTGAGGCTCGTCGGACGGTCGGTCGGCGTCAAAGAGATTTTCATCGGCGCGCTCGACAAAAAAATGTTCGTCGACATCGGAGGCATTCTGTACTTCATACAGTTGCTCGACGTGACGAACGTCTTGACTGAAATCGTCGCGGCGTTTCAGAGCTCGCCGTTGCCGGTGCCGGTGATCATCGCGTGCGTGTCGTTCATCATTGGAGTGCTGACGGGCATGTCGCAAGGGCACGTGGCAATCGTGATGCCGATCGTGGCGGCAATGGGCATGGGGAATTTGGATTTGGCAGGCGTGGCAATGGCGTTCGGAGTGGCGGGGCAAATGTTGACGCCGACGCATTTCTGTTTGATCGTGACGATGAATTATTTCGAGTCGAGTTTATTCGGGACGTTGAAGCCGATATTTTTGTGCGAGGTGATCATCTTGACGGTCTTCAGCGTCGTCACTTTCCTGACGTGGGGATAAATTCCCGCCCTCAACAGTACAGCTGTCAACCGACGGAGCTACGGAGTGACGGAAAAAATTTTTTTCAATCCCGCCCACCCAC
>CALGGP010000145.1 GCA_937915885.1 uncultured Selenomonadales bacterium
GGCGGGATCAACAAAATTTTAATCCTGCTGTCGATGTTTTTATTGATGATGTGCTCGACGGTCGACGCGGCGCCGAAATTCGTGCTGATGAAATTCACGGACGACACGCGCTATGATCTGATCGAGTCGGCGGAGTCGTTATCGGATTTGGTGATGGAAAAACTGATTGCGTCGGGGAAATTCAATCTGCGCGAGACTTATCCGCTCGACGAAAATATTGAAGCGATCCTCTACGATGAAAAGATGCGCGAGTTGAGCCGATTGGAGAAGGCGTTCGAGACGGGCGATTTCAATCCGCTGTTCGAGGGGCGGGGCTTCGACGAGAACAAGGCGCAATCGATAGCGACGGCGCAAGTCGGTCAGATCATCACGCCGGAGATCACGTCGGCGATCGGCGAAAAGCACGGCGCGGAGTATCTGATTCAAGGGACGATCATCAACCTCGGGACGGGCGGCTGGTGGAATGAGAGTTTTGATCGACTGTCGGACGACGTGAATAAAGCGAGCGCCTTGCATGGGATATCGGCGGACATGGGCGCGATCAGCGACATCATGACGTTTGACGTGACGACGACGGGGATCGGAGTGCAATGCGACGTGCGGATCATCGAGGCGTCGACGGGCAAAGTCGTTTGGAGCAAGCGCGTGATCGGATTGCAGGAACAAAAAAGTTTCGACTTCATGTTCGTGACGATCGGCAATCGGAAGCTCAACAATAATTTGTATGCGAAGGCGATGAATAAGGCGGCGGATAAAATAGTCGACGCGCTGATGAATGACATCAAATCGTTTTAATCAAAATTTAATCTTGTACTTTGACGGCTTTAATAATTGCGTTGTATACTCCCGTCGAAATGATTGATTCTGAAGGAGTGAGTGCAATGAAGTTTCCAAAAAAGTTGACTGCATTATTGGCGACGGCGGCGTTGGCAGTAACCGCTCTCACCTCGACGGCATTTGCCGCGCCGGGCGAAGGCACGGTCGATTGGGAGAAGGGCGTCGTCCGCGCGGTGGGGACGGGCGTCAGTAACAAACAACATGTCGGTCAGGCGCGCGCGCTGGCTCGTCGCGCCGCGATCATGGACGCGCAACGCAACCTTGCCGAGCAGGTCGCCGGAGTGCAAGTGACGGCAGAGAGTACGATGCGCGATCTCGAGATCGAATACGATATCGTCAAGACGCGCGTCGAGGCGATCATCAAGGGCATGACGATGGTCGGCGACGCAAAGTATTATGAGGACGGCACCTGCGAAGTCGTACTCGAAATGCCGCTTTACGGCTCGTTTGAGTCGGTAGCGAGCGCGGCGTTCCTGCCGTTCAAAAACGAGCCGCGCGAGCCGTTCCCGCAGCCGACGACGACCACGACAACAACCGTCACGACGACGGAGACGACGGCGTTGTCTTCGGGGACGGTCGTAGCAGGCGCGGTTGCCGGCGCGCGTCATACCGGCTTGATCGTCAACTGCTCGGGGCTTGGATTGAAGCCCGTGATGAGTCCAGTGATCCGCAATCAGAGCGGGCAACCGATTTACGGCTACAAAAATCTCAACTACGACAAGGTGATTGCCTACGGCATGGCGGATTATACGCGCGACATCAATGATCAGACGCGCGCGGGCAACAATCCGCTCGTGGTGATGGCGGTCTCGGTCGAGAACCACAACGCTTATCCCGTCGTGACGATCTCCGATTCCGACAGCATTTTGATCGCTAATCAGATGGCGGGCTTCCTCGATGATTGCGCGGTGGTGTTCGTGAGATAAAATTTTTCTTCGACATAAATTTAAAAGAGGCGCCGCTCGACGGAGCCTCCTTTTTTTTTTGATCCCGATGATTTATGGGGCGCCGCCGACGCTCCCACCCACCGGTGCCGGCGCCCAACTGAGCTCGAGGTTCCCACCCCGCGCCGGCGGCGCTTTTTATTTGAAAAAATTTTTTCCGAACTCCCGTCACTCCGTCGCCCCCGAACGGTTGAAGGCGGCAGCCTTCCAAGGACGGGAGAAATTTTTAAAAATCGGTTTTGATGTTGATCGGCTTGCCGCCGTTGAGCGCCGTCAAAATCCCCGACTTGCCGTAAATCGCATCGCGCACCGCTTTGCTCAGCGCATTTCTCACTTGCACCGCCGACACCTCCGTCGAGCCGATCTTGATCAAGTAGCTCCCGAACGACGGATCGTCCATCGTGATGAAGCCGTTGCTGTTGACGTTCGAGTTGCCTTCGCCGATATTCACGTTGATGTTCGTCTGATGCCCGCCGATCATACCGAGCGGATTGCGAAACGGTCGAAAGGAAATTTCAGAGACCGTCGAAGACGATTTACCCGTGCCCATGCCCATGCCGACGATCTTCAGCGTTTCGACATCGACGAATTTGATCGTGACGTTGGCGGTGACGGTGTGTTTCGCGCCGCCGACGCCCGCTCCCGCCGCACTCACTTTAACGCCGCTTTCCTTGACGGTCATGCCGGTCAGCGCTCCGACCGCCACGTATTGAGCCGTCGCAAATTTCCCGAGCATCGGCGCCGCCGCCTGGTCGAACATCCCCGACTGATACATCGAATGCATGCGCGCGATCGCAATCATCTGCTCATAATCGACGAGATCAAACCAATCGGACGCGTTCAATTGATAGTTCGCATACTCCGACGCGCTGCTGAAATCCTGCCCCTTGATCCCCTCGACTTCGCTCTTGATCGCTTTGTCGGCGAATTGCATCACGGCGACCGTCGGGTGATCCTTGATGCCCGCAAAAACCGTCGAGCACATCATCATCAATGCCGCCGTCAACAAAAATATTTTTCGCATCGTCGTCGCCTCCCGTCACTCAACGCCGATCTCGAGCGTGTTGCCCGAAAATCCCTTCAAACTGATCGTCAAGCCTGCGCTCGTCGCCTTCAGCATCTGATATAATTGTTGCGGCGAAAGGTCGGTGCCGACATCGATTGTGCAGTTGCCGCCTTTGAATCCGCGCACATAAACACTGTTGACTTGATCGACTTGGCGGAGCGCGTTTTCGAGCTGAAGAATTTTATCGCCGTCGTTGAGCGTCGCCGTGATCTTGACGCTCGTAAAAACCCTCGACGCCTCGCGATTGAACAATGCCCGCACCTGTTGAGCCGCGTTCGACGCAAGAGTGAGCACCGCTTGAGAGGCGGCATCGTCGCCCGCCGTCGGATTGCTCGTGCCTTGCGCGTGAAACTCGCCGATCAGCTCGTCCGTCGAAAATTTTTTGATCCGACAATCAAGCGCCGCACTCGATTTACTAAAGCCGGTGTCGGCGGTCTTAAATTCCGCGTCGCCGATCGAGTTCCACGACGGCAATTTAATCGCCTTCGCCTTGTCGACCGTCAGATTGCCGACGATCACATAATCGACATCGCCCGTCGTGTCGACCACATGACTGAAGCCGCGCTTGATCAGCTCCTCGCGAATTTGCGCCTTAAGCATCGTCGTGTACTTACGAAAAGTCTCGCCGCCGTCGTCGCCGTAATGCTCGATCACCACTCCGATCCTCGGATCGTTGAGCGACATCACCAATTCGACGTCCTTCATAAGAGACGAGCCCGGCTCGCTCGAAACGTCGACGCGTGCCTTGATCGTCACCAGCCCGCCCGACTCCCGACGCTCGAGCACCTCGAACGAATTGACGTAGCCTTGAGTGCGGGAGTCGACGGCGTCAAGGACGACCTCCATGTCCATTGCGATCGACCGCGCCTTGATCATCGTGCCGACAACCTGTTCGACGGCGGCTCGACGGGCGTCCTTCGCGGCGGCGGAATCATTTATGCCCGCGCCCTGCACCGTCACGACCTGCGCGTCGACCGTCGACGAAAAAAACAGCGCCGCGCTTATCAATGCCGCCGACAAAAATTTTTTCAGCCTCATATTATCAGCCTCCTTGGATTAAAAAAGCAGTGTTTTAGAGGGCGCCTTTCAACTTGAGCTCGGGCGCCGACGACTGCCACGAGCGATCGAAGGCGACGCCCTTTCATTACGCATTACGCATTATGAATTGCCTTTCTGAGCTCGGGCGCCGACGACACGGGTGGGAACCACGGGATCAGTTGGGCGCCGACCTCGGTGGGCGGGAGTGTCGTCGGCGCCCATAAACTAAAAATCAAGGCGCAAAGGGAGAGATCAAAAATTTAGGAGAGGATCAGCCTCATTACAGCCCGTTCGAGCAGTTCGGCGCCTGCCGCCCCCGTCTTCAATCCGAAGTCCGCCTCCGCCAGATCGAGCAGCGCCGTCTCGAGCGCCGCCTGCGAAAATTTTTTCGACGCGTCGCCCGTTTTTTGCGCGATAAACGGATTCAAGCCCAGCGGCTCTCCCAGCGCCTTGCCGCTCACTCCGCGCGACATAAAATGTTTCGCTCTCAACAACAACCGCACCTGCCGCACCAACAGCGCCAGCACTCCCAATAAATTTTTGAGATCGTCGTGTTGCATCGACAGGATTTGCATCGACCTGCCGAGATTTTTTGCCGTCACCGCGTCCGTCAATGCGAAGTTCGATATCTCCGGCAGCGACGCCAACACTTTTTCGAGCACCGCGCGCGTGATGCGATCGCCCTTGACGAACAGCGCAACTTTGTCCAATTCGTTGTCGAGCAGTCCGAGCGACACTTCGGGCATCAGCGACACCGTTTCGATGAAATATTGTCGGGCGTCGGCGTCCATCGTCAGCTTGAGCGCGCGGAGTTTGTCGTTGAGCCACGGCTCGAGCTGCCACGATTTGAGCGCCTCCGCCTCGAGCACGCCACCCGTTTTATCGATCATTTTATAAAGTTTCTTTCGTTTGTCGGGCGCGTCGTTGGTCGTGAAGAGCACGTAATTGGTTTCGAGCATCGACGACAGCACCGTCAACAGCCGCTCCAATTTTGTGTCGGCGGATTTATCGTCGCCCGCCTTCGCCTTGAAAAATTTCGCGTTCTTGACGAGCACAACATTCTTATCGACGAACAGCGGCGCGGTGTCGATGACGTTGATGATCTCCGACAAATCGATTTTGTTGTCGCAATCGAGCACGGTTAAGCCGTCACTCCGCGCGGAGCGATCGTCGAAGAGGAGCGACAAAATTTTTTCGCGGGCGCGATCGATGAAATAATTTTCGGCGCCTGCGAGCAGATAGACGTGCTTGAGATTTTTTTTGTTGACGTCGGACATAAACTCCTTAAACTTCACGCTTGATCACCTCGAGCAGAGCGGTGCAGCCCTTCATCACGTCGGCAAAAGCGACGGCGTAATCGTCGGTGTACCACGGATCGGCGACGGAGCGATCCTCGCCGACGAACTCGAGCAGCAGATGAATTTTATTCTCGGGGTCGCGACGAACGATGCGGCGCATCTCGTAGACGTTATTGTGATCCAGACCGATAATGTAGTCGAAAGTCTGATAGTCGTCGGCGGTGAATTGCGCGGAAGTCTTTCGAGTGAAGGGAATGTTGTGCGCGCTCAGCTGTTGACGTGTGCCGTTGAAGTAGCGCGCCACCAATCCGATATTTTTGAACGGCGCATAAGCCCCGCCGACAAACCAGCCCTTGGTGCCGAGCAACACATCATCGGTCGTCGCCGCGAAAGACAGATTCGTCCCGTACCGACGATAGCCTGCCCACAAGCCCCAATCGCCCTTCTCGGGATTGTCGCCGTAAGTGCCGTAATCAAACTCCGCCTGCCAACCGTAATCCTCATAATCCGCCTTGGTGTTGTTGGCATACGAGCCCCAAAGTTTAGCCTTCTCGCCGAAATTATAGCCCGCGTTCACCGACCAGATGTTGGCTTTGTCCTCGCGCCCGTGCTTCGCATAAGCGCCCGATTTAAAATCATCGTCCTCGATGCGATACCAGCCCGCGCCTCCGTAGAGCCCGCGCTCGGTGTCGTACTGCACATTCACGCCTTGGAAGCTCGACGGATCGCTGTCGGTTTCGATCGCAATCGCGTCGCCCGACAACCGACCTGCCAACAGTGAGATCGTCGCTTTATTTCCGAACGTCACCGCCGCGCCGCTGAACTCCGTATCGAAAATCAAACCGCTTTCATTGGTGTAGAGCTCCTGCTTACCGACTTTGACGTTGAAGTTGGAGTAATCGCCCTCGGCATATCCGCGCACCAGACTGAAATCGCCCGACGAGTTGTCCTTCATATTGCCCTCGGCGTCGATGCGCGCGTGCAGCGTCCAATGATCGTTGACGGTTGCCGTCGGCTCGAAACGAAATACATAGCCGTCGTTATTTTCCTTCGACTTGCGACCGGTCTTATCGGGATCGGTGCGCTCCGAAGTGTAGGTGTACTCGATTTTGCCGTGAAACACAACTTTGTCGGCGTATTTTTCGAGCTCACTGACGCGGACGCCGAGATTATTCAGCTCGTCGGCAAATTCCGCCGCGAGACGATCGAGATCGGCGCGATTGTTGCCGGTTGCCTTCGGCGCTCGAGCGAGAGCCTTCGCCACCATCTGCGCCATCTCATAGCGCGTGATGTTGCGATTGCCGAGGAAAGTACCGTCGCCGTAGCCCTCGATGATTCCGTCCGCCGCAAGTTGAGTCACCGCGTCATACGCCCAATGTCCGCGCGGAACGTCCGTAAACGGATTCGCCGCCGCAAACGTCGTCGACGCCGCCCCCAATATCAATGTCGTTGTCAAAAGTGCTGCTGATTTTCTCATTTCGATTGCCCTCCAATGAATTTTGATCAGCCTTCGCACTGCTCGCTACATTCCTAAAACGCGTAAAATTTACTACGTCGTCGACAGTTTGTCAAGGCAATCGAAAAAAATTATCAGCGTGCTCGAAAAAGTTGCACCCAATAGTGCCGATATTGACTGTCACCGTCGAAAAAATATCCCACGCCGATCTCTTCATAGTCGGCGAATAAAATGTTGTCGCGATGGTCGGGAGAATTCATCCATTGATACATCACCGCCGACGGGCTCGTTAAGCCGCCGAATAAATTTTCGCCGCGATATCGACCGCGCGGAATGATCAGCGCGCCGTTCTCGCCGTTCGGTCGAGTGTGCGAAAATTGCTTGACGATCTCCTTCGCTCGAATGTCGGCGTATCGATTGAGATCGTCGGCAAGCCTCAACGGTCTTAAATTATATCGAGCGCGCTCGGCGTTGACCAGCTCCAGCACCTCTCGAGCGAACGTCGAGCGATTGACGGCATTGCTGCCGGTCGGCTCGCCGCTCACATGAAACAGGCAATCGAGAGTGTCGACGGGCTGACCGCCGCTGTAAAACGTGACGCGGATAAAAACGTCGCCGGGATTGAGGAAGCGGACGAGCTTGTCGCCGCTCTTGCTCGTGATGACTTCGGCGATGTCGGGATCGCTGATGTCGAAAGTGACGACGTAAGTCGGGAAGCCCCACATTCGACCGGTCGAGATATTATATTCCTTCTCGACGGGCTCCGCGCGGACGATTGAAACCGTCGACAAGATTATCAACAGCATCACAAAAAATTTTTTCATCGTCGACACCTCCTCGGGCTTGACATTGACTGTGTTCGATGTAATAAACTATCATATTTGAGGGGTGAATGCAATTGAACGAAAAAATTTTGCGCGAGATGCTTTTACGATTCCGCGCGGGCGAGTTGAGCGAAGAAAAAATAATTGCGTCGATAAAAAATTTGTCGCTGACGGCGGTGGAGGATTTAGGCTTCGCGTCGATCGATCATCAACGGGAATTGCGACAGGGCTTCCCTGAGGTGGTCTACGGCGCGGGCAAAACGAAGGAACAATTATTGGCGATCCTCCGATCGTTGTACGAGAGGAGCGAAGGGAATTTGATCGCGACGCGGGCGTCGGAGGAAAAATATGAATACGTCCGCGCGGAGCTGCCGATGATGGAGTATGATGCGACGGCGCGAATGATATATCTCGATCGGGACGAAAGTTTGACGCGCGATCCGTCGAGAATGATATTGGTCGTAAGCGCGGGGACGAGTGACATGCCCGTCGCCGAAGAGGCGCGCTTGACGGCGCATTTATGGGGCAATCATGTCAAGACGTGCTACGATTGCGGAGTGGCGGGCATCCACCGACTGTTGAGGCATCTCGACGACATTCAATCGGCGAATGTGCTGATCGTGGTGGCGGGAATGGAGGGCGCGTTGGCGAGCGTGGTCGGCGGTTTGACTTCGCGTCCTGTGATCGCGGTGCCGACGAGCGTCGGATATGGGGCGTCGTTTCATGGATTGGCGGCGTTGTTGGCGATGCTCAACAGTTGTGCGTCGGGTGTGGCGGTGGTCAACATCGATAACGGCTTCGGCGCGGGCGTGATGGCGAGCAAGATCAATGCAATTAGGAATTAGGAATTAGGAATGCGGAATTGGGGGTTCGGGGGCGACGGAAAATTTTTTTTATCCCGCCCGCCCACCCTTTGTTCCTTGACAGGAACCGTGTCTTGGACGGAATAATAAATGCCCCCGACGGTCGGGGGATTTTTTTATAAACAGTTCCTTTCATCATCCGGCGGTCTCGACCGCTTGATCCACTTTCGGATTGCTTTTTGCCGTATCCTTGTCGGAGGAATGGTTCCAAAACATGCCGATCATTATCGCCACGATGATCCCGACGAACGCGAAGAATAAATTGCGCACTTCCTTGCTGATGTCTTTTACGTCTTGACGGAGTTGCTCCATATTTTGATCGTGACGCTCCTGCTGTTTCGCCATTGCTTGACGGATCTCCATTGCTTCGTTGGCGCGCATCTGATTCTGCTGCCGCATCTCCGTTTTGAAGTCGCGCATCTCCGCGATGAAATCATTAACCTTCGTCTCGATCGTGCCGACTTTCGTCTCCAAATCGCCCACTCTTTTTTCCATGTTGTTATCTGCCATCATAAACAGCTCCTTTTGACGGTTATATTCGACATTGACGCAACATGTTCCTATCGATATAATTCCCTTGGGGGTGAGCGCTCATGTCCGGCTTCAATCAGATCATTAAAATGTTCCGCGCGGAGTCCGAGTCGACCGTCGAACTCGGCGGCTCATTCGAGCAATTGATCAAACGCTTTTTGCACGAAGACCCGACTTATAACTTCAAAAATATTTGGCTCTGGAGCGAATTTCCGTATCGAGCCACGAACGATCTCGGCATCGATATAGTTGCCGTCGACAATCACGACGATTATTGGGCGGTGCAATGTAAATTCTATCAGCCCGACGTCGAAATCAATTTGGATCACGTGTCGCACTTTATTACCGCCGCGTCCAATTATTTTTTCGTCGACGACATCAAAAAATTTTTCGCTCAGCGACTGTGGATCGATACGACCATTAAAGGTTGGAATCGGAACGCCGCCGCCGCTATCAAAAATATTTCGCCTGCCGTCATTCGGCTCGGGCTCTACGAGTTGGAAGAATCGCCCGTCGATTGGGTGAAGTTGGCGGGCATGACGAGCGACGCGCCAAGCCCCAAAAAATATCTCCGTCAGGATCAGAAGACGGCGGTCGAAAAGGCGGTTGATTATTATCGCGATCATGAGCGCGGCAAAATGATAATGGCGTGCGGCACCGGAAAAACTTTTACGTCGTTGAAAATTGCCGAGGCTCTTTTGTTGGGGGGCGCCGTCGATTTGGGGGGCGCCGTCGACGCTCCCACCCACGAACAACGGCGCCCAACAGAGGAAGCGGTTCCCACCCCGCGTCGGCGGCGCCCGCTTTCAAACGATCCGACGGTTGACG
>CALGGP010000146.1 GCA_937915885.1 uncultured Selenomonadales bacterium
ACTCCCCTCCGTTGGGCGCCGCCGTTGGTGGGCGGGAGCGGCGGCGGCGCCCCTTTCAAACACTCCGCGCGGAAGAATAAATCATGCATTCTGCATCGTGACGAATTTGTTGCCGTACGCTATCGACAGCTTTTGACTGAGTCTCGTGTTTCGCGCGAGATTTTTTTCGTCCGACATGAATTTTTCCGCCGCCTCCCGCGCCTCCGTCAACAGCCCCAAATCTCGAAACACGTCCGCTATTTTTAAATCCGGCAAGCCGTGTTGAGCCTCGCCGAAAAATTGTCCCGGTCCGCGCAACTTCAAATCTTCCTCCGCCAATCGGAAGCCGTCCGACGTCGTCTCCATGATCTTCAATCGCTCGAGCCCGACGTCATTCTTCGTGTCCGAAATCAAGATGCAATACGCCGCATCGCTCCCGCGCCCGACTCGTCCTCTCAATTGATGCAGCGTCGCCAGCCCGAATCGATCCGCGTGCTCGATCACCATCACAGACGCATTCGGCACGTCCACCCCGACTTCAATCACCGTCGTCGAGACCAATAATCGAACCTCGCCCGCGCGGAATTTTTCCATGATCTCGTCTTTTTCGCCCGACTTCATTCTGCCGTGCAACAGCCCGCAATCGACCGTCGCGAATATTCCTCGGCTCAACTCGTCGAAAACTTCTTCCGCCGAACGCACGCCCTCTAACCGTTCGCTCTCGCTCGGCTCAATCAGCGGACATACCACATACGCCTGCCGCCCGCGATCAAGCTCGTCCATCACGAACTCATAAACTTTTCGCCAACTTACAGTCCGCTTGACCGTCGTCGTGATCGGCTTTCGACCCGGCGGCAATTTTTTTATCTGCGACACGTCCAAATCGCCGTACACCGTCAACGTCATCGTCCGCGGGATCGGCGTCGCCGTCATCACTAACATATCGGGGCGAAACTCCGACTTCTGCTCGAGCACCGCCCGCTGCGTCACTCCGAAGCGGTGTTGTTCGTCCGTCACCACCAAGCCCAATCGCTTAAAACGAACGCCCTCTTCGATCAGCGCGTGCGTCCCGATCACGATGTCGAACTCGCCGTTGGAAATTTTTTCGTACGTCGTCTCCCGATTTTTTTTCGTCCGCGTCACTTTCGCCGTCAACAATCCGATCCGCAATCCTAACGGCTCGAGCATCGCCGAAAATTTTTCGTAGTGCTGCGTCGCAAGTATTTCCGTCGGCGCCATCAGCACTCCCTGACAGCCGTTTTCGACCGTCTTGACCAGCGCCAACATTGCCACCGCCGTTTTGCCCGAGCCCACGTCGCCTTGGATCAAGCGCCGCATCGGTCGATCGCTTTCCATGTCCGACGTGATTTCGCTCAACACCGATTGTTGATCGTCCGTCAACGCAAACGGCAACGCGCCGAGCGCCGCCGACATCAATTCGCCGTTCGGCTTGTGTTTGATGCCGAGCTGTTCGTCCTGCGTCTGCTTTTTGATCATCAACAGCCCGCATTGGATCAAAAACAATTCATCAAACGCCAACCGACGCCGCGCCCACTCGAGCTCCGCGCGCGACGGCGGAAAATGAATCGTGCGCATCGCCGCGTCGAGCGCTATGAGATCGTATTGCGCAATAACCTCCGTCGGCAAAACTTCAGGCATTGCGGGCATTCGCGACAGCAGATTGCGCATCGCCGTCCGAAAAAATTTCTGATTGAGATTGCCCGTCGACGCATAGATCGGAAAAATCCCCAGTTGCGGGTCTTCGTCCTCGTCGAGCACATCATACGAATACACTTGAATCGACAGCAGATTGCCGCTCGAATACGACTCGGCGACCTTGCCCTTGACGAAAAGTTTCATGCCGTTTTTGAGCGTCTTCAACAAATATTTTTGATTGAACCACGTCAATTGGACGTAATCAAAATCGTCGCCGAGCAGCGCGTTGATGACGGTGATCCCCTTTCGAGTGTCGCGCGATGTGATGTTGGACAGATGCCCGACGACCGAAGCGACTTCGCCGACGATCAGATCGCCGATTGCGTTCAGGGTGCGCTCGTCTTCGTAACCGCGCGGGTAATGAGTGAGGAAGTCGTAAAAAGTTTCGATGCCGATTTTTTGAAGCGCCGCCGCGCGTCGCGGACCGACGCCCTTCAAATAGGTGATCTCATCGGTGAGCTCGAATTTATTGAAGCTCATGCGTTCGCTCCTTTCGATAGCCGAGAATTTTTTGACCGTCGATGCTGGAAAAAATATCGGCGTCGACGTTGAAGACCGCGCGGATCAATGGCGGGTTGAGGACGGTCGGAGGGTCGCCGCGCGCAAAAATTTTTCCGTTGTGAATGACGTATTGTCGGTGAGTTCAAATTTGTCGCGGCTCATTTGTTCGCTCCTTTCGATAGCCGAGAATTTTTTGACCGTCGATGCTCGAAAAAATATCTGCGTCGACATTGAAGACCGCGCGGATCAATGGCGGATTGAGGACGGTCGAAGGATCGCCGCGCGCAAAAATTTTTCCGTTGTGAATGACGACAACCTCATCGGAAAAATCGCGGGCGTGATTGATGTCGTGCAGAACCATCACGACAGTCATTTGATAACGGCGGTTGACGTCGGCGATGATATTCATCACGTCGAGTTGGTGACTGATGTCGAGGTAAGTGGTGGGCTCGTCGAGCAATAAAATTTTTGGCTGTTGAGCGAGGGACATGGCGAGCCACGCCCTTTGACGTTCGCCGCCGCTGAGAGTAGAGACTTGACGGTCGGCAAGGTGCTCGACGTTGGTGACGTGCATTGCCCAATCGACGGCGGCTCGATCGGTTTTCGGATCGCCTCGGGAAAATAATTTTTGGTGGGGGAATCGACCGTAGGCGGTGAGTTGTCGGACGGTGGTATCGACGGGGGCGTCGCGCTCTTGAGGGAGGATTGCGATCGATTGAGCGATGGCGCGTCGACCGATGGATCGGATATCGCGTCCGTCGACGGTGACGGAGCCGGAAAAATTATCGTTGAGCAAACAGAGCGCGCGTAGGAGAGTGGATTTGCCCGCGCCGTTGGCGCCTATGATTGCCGTCCGTTTTTCTTCGGCGAAGGAGTGAGAGATGCCTTCCAAAATAATTTTTCCGTCGATCTCAATTTTTAGGTTATCAACAGTCAATCTCATATA
>CALGGP010000147.1 GCA_937915885.1 uncultured Selenomonadales bacterium
TCTACACTCTTTCCCTACACGACGCTCTTCCGATCTCCCATCAGGGATCAAAATTATATTTCGGTTCCGCCAATCGTTTTTGGTGTATTGAAGATCGTCATGAAAGATGAACTCGTCGACATCATGAATAATATCGAAATATCCCTTCCACGGAATATAATTCGATTGCAGGACTGCGACTTTTTTCATGATGTGCCCTCCAAGCTCACGCTCCGACCGAGCTCCGCCGATTTATATGCGGCGTAAATGATTTTGATCGTCTCGTAAGCGATGCCGAAGCCCGATTGCGGCTCCCGATCGAAGTAAATGCACTCCATGAAATCTTTCATCTCGTCGGCGTAACCGCGAATGATCTCATCGTCGAGCGCGACACGATTCCAACCCGTTTTCGACGGCAACATCTCCGAAAGATACACCGACTCGAGGCGCTCTTCGTCAAGAAAATACGTCTCCATCAGATCGCTCAGCGTCAGTTTGCAATTGATTACCGTATCGTTGCAGTAAAGCTCGATACAATTTTTGCTGCCGCCGAGAAGAGTATCCGTCGCCATGATCGTCGCCTTCGTGCCGTCGGAAAAAGTCAATATTGCCAGCCCGAAGTCCTCAACGTCGCGCGGACGAGCCGCTATGTGTCGATGCTCATACTCAGACAGCATCGGCGTGATGCGCGCCATGTCCGCCATAACCGATTGCACAAAAATATTTTCGCCCCGCGCCCGACCTTCAATCTCTTTGAGCCAGATCACTGCCGACAGCGGATGTGATCCCGTCCGAAGAAAAGTTCCGCCGCCGGTTTTATTCCATTCGCCCGCCACTCTCGAGCTCGAGCCCTTGAGACTTTCCTCGCCCTTCGCAAACAAAATTCTTGAGCGCTTTGTGCTGATGATCTCCGCCGCTTTGCGCACGGCGGGCGCATAAATAAAATTCTCGGCGTACATAAATTTTCGATCGGATTTATCGACGGCGGCTTTTATTTTTTCGAGCGACCGCATCAGCTCATCGAACATCGCCGCCTTCGTCACGCGATCGCCGATATCCTCATTCCGACCGTCGACGCCGAAATATCCGCTCAGAGGCTTTTCGCAAATGACGTGTTTGCCCGCCTCCAACGCGGCAAGCACCATGCTCTCATGCACATAAGGCGGAGTGCAAACGTCAATCACATCAATCTCGGGATCGTTGAGAAGATCATCGAAGTCGGTCGACGCGTTTTGAAAGCCGAAACGATTTTTCATCTCGTTAATCTGCTCCCAACGCCGCGCTATGATGTGTTTTCGACAGATGGGCAATCCGCCGAATCTTTTCAGCGCGCTCAAATGAAGTTCGGCGGCGCGCCCCGCTCCCGCCATCCCTATACAAATTTCTCCGTTGCCGTTCAACGCAGTCACCTCCGCTCATTGCATCTCGACTCTCACGAGATAATAAAAATCCTTCAAAGCACTCTGCATTTCATCAAAACCGTCGAACTCCAAAAACAAAATGCCCGCCTTATGATTGAGATAATCGTCAATCACGTCGCCGCGTTTCGTCCAAATCATTTGATCGATGATCCGATTTTCGAGCGACGGATCGATAAAAATTTTGTCGACGACGCCGTTTCGAGCAGGTAAGACACATTCTCGCGCGATAAATCTGTGCGTCCGACGGTCAGGCTCGAGATCGTCAAACGGCTCGCCGCACTCCGCGCGGACGATCTCCCGAGCGCAATTGAAACCGGTCGAATGTTGAATCAGACGCGGATAAAGATCGCCGGGCGCGCGCCGACACGGATCGGTGAAAAACGGCGTGCCGTCCCGATCGATAAATTGAATATGAAACATGCCGTCGACGAGTCGAAGATGCGCGGCAATCCGTTCGATGTTGACGAGCGATTGCGTCATCGTGTGATGCCGAAGGTTTGACGGAGTGCTCGCGCCCGCGACAAGATACGGATTGAGATAATACTGCTCGTCATCGAAAAAAGCACGGACAACCTTGCCGGCGCGAATGAAAACGTTTGCGGCGTGATACGTCCCCGTAATAAATTCTTCCAACAGCACGGCGGATTTTCGAGTTGCCCGTTGCGCCTTCAAAAATGCCGCGTCAATTTTCGCGTCCGAGTGACAAACAGTCATGCCGCGACCGCCGCTGAGATCGGTCGGCTTGACGATCAACGGAAATCCGATCGAGCGACAGAAAGATTTTGCCTCGTCGAGCGTCGCACAGAGTTTGAATTTGGGCGTCGGGAGATTGAGATCGCGGAGGATGTTGCGGAAATTTATTTTGCTGTGAATCAATTGCGCCGTCGCGAAAGAATCATGCCCCGGCAAATTCAATTTCTCGCACGCATACGCCGCCGACAAATACGCAAAGTCATTGCAATTGGCAACGATCGCATCGACCGCCGTATCCTTCGCCAGCCGATAAACGAACTCGCAATCGGAGTAATCGCCGAAGATATTTTCGTCGGCGTAGGCATGCCCGAGCCCCGTCCGATTGTTGCCGCTCGTGATCACGTGCCAACCCAATTTTTTTGCCTCGACAATCAGCGGAATCTCCGCATAGCTGCCGTTCAACAGCAATAATTTTTTCGCGCCCAAAACGCCCACCCCGTTGTTTGACGTCAAGCGATCGCGTAAAGCACCAACTCGACGTCGGTTATGAATGTATGTTTGCGAAGGTAGAATTTATAATCCGCGCGGAGATTTTTTATGAACTGCGGGATTGTAATCAAATCCTCCGTCCTGTGATAAACGCAAACCGCCAAGTCCGGATTATCGCGCCCGATCGTTTCGACCGCGCCCTTCAACGCATTCAGCTCGCTGCCTTCGATATCCATCTTGATCAGCCGCACATTTTTCAAGCCGAACTCGCCGACGAGATCATCAATTCGTTCCGCGCGGATTGTTACGTCGCCGCCTTCGGAGATCGTCGAACTCGTATTGCTCCGACCGTCGAACGTCAGCGTCGTCTGCTCATTCCACACGCCGCAATTGATCGTCGCGACATTTTTATAATCCTTCGTCCGAATAAATTTTTCGAGCGCCGCATAGTTGATCGGATCAGCCTCGACGCCCAAAATTTTTTCGTAAGCGCCGCCGCTCCACTCGATAAATTTTTCGATCGTGTCACCGCGATATGCTCCGCAGTCAATGTATGAGCCGCGCGGCCCCCCCCCATTAATCAGATCATTGAAATATGAATTGGGTTGGCATATGTTGATGTTGAAGGACGGATCGCGGGAAATTTTTTGTTTCAAGTATGCGCGCATCGTCCGACGCGACAGATCATCTTCCAACCAATTGAACGTCTCCGTCAATTGCCGACGGTTCGATATGATCCATTCGTAAGTGATCGGCATTGAAAGGTTCGGCATTACGGCATAATGTTTCAGCTTTTTATCGAGAAGAAATGCGAGACTTCGACGCCCGCCTTCATCATTGAGCCCCAAGACGAAAATGTATTTCTCCGGCTCCGCCGACAGCTCCGAAAATTTATATACCGGTCGACCAAGATAATTTTGCTCGGGCTTATAATATTTCTCGTCGACCGCATAACCGTCGATCTCCACGTCGAACTTCGTCAGCTCGTCCGTCACCGGCTGCGCCATTTCTCCCGCGCCGAAAATGATCACCGGCTTGCCATGACTTTTGATCTCTTCGCAAGTCTGTCGGCGCGCGTCCTTCAACGTCTCGAGCTCCTCAAAAAATTTTTCTTCGTTCAACGATCTCACCTCATAACCTTGCCGCATATCTCTCTGATCACGAACTGCGGCGCTTGACTGATGCAAACATAAATTCTGCCGACATATTCTCCGATCAAGCCGAGCATCAATAAAATCATTCCTCCGACGATCAGGATCGCCGAAATGATTGAACTCCAACCCGCCGCCAAGTCCGGCTCGATGAACAACTTCCGAATGATCGTCGCCGTCGCCATCAAAAATCCGACGAACGCCAATAAAAATCCGCAATACGTTCCGATCCGTAACGGTCTGATTGACAGCGCCGTCGAGCCATTCATCCACAAATATATCAGCGCCGCCAACGTGTAATTCGATTTGCCCGAAATTCTTTCGCGCTGCTCGAACGGCACATAGCCGATATTCGTCGTCGTTCGCTCCAACAATCCGAACGGGTAAGCATGTTTGTACTTAATGATCTCGTCGACAAGAAAACGCCTCATAATCAAAAACGAGGTCTTATTGGGATTGCCGCGCGAGCCCGCGAGATATCCGAAGGTAAAATTCGCGAAGTCCGAGCCGAGCCGTCGATAAAAACTTTGATGCACGACCCGATACGTGCCGTAGACGATATCAAAGCCTTCCTCTAATTTGTCGACGAGTTTATAGAGCTCGTTCGCGGGCGATTGCCCGTCGTCGTCGAGCGCAATCACATAATCGCCCGACGCATGATTGTAGCCCGCCATCAGCGCACAATGCTGCCCGAAATTCTTCGCCAGATTGATCCCGATCACATGCTCATCGCGCGCCGCTCGAGCCGCGATCACATTCCAAACGCCGTCCGGCGACCCGTCGTTGACCAAAATGATCTCGTAATCAAAGCCGTCGCGCGTCGCAACCGTCGCCTCGATCTCGTCGACCACGATCATCACCGTTTGCTCCGAGCGATAGCACGGGATCACGAATGAAATTTTTTTATTGCCCATGTTCATCTCCGTCGAGATTGTAACACGCGCCCGCATTTTTGTCTATCACTTAACTAAAAAATTTTGTCGCCGTTCGGCTTGACAGAGTTAATTTTTGATGTTAAATATTTTTCGCAAAGGAGGAGGTTGCAATGTCACAACCGTTATTGAGCGTCATCGTGCCGGTCTACAACGCCGAAAAATATCTCGAGCGTTGCGTGAGCTCGATCGTCAATCAGACGTACAGGAATTTGGAAATCATTTTGATTGATGACGGCTCGACCGATCGAAGCGCGGAGATGTGCGACGCATGGTCGGGCGCCGACAATCGAATCAAAGTTTTGCACTCGAAAAATCATGGAGTGTCGCATGCCCGAAACATGGGGCTCGACCTTGCGCGCGGCGATTGGATCACTTTCGTTGACAACGATGATTGGCTCGAGCCCGACATGTATGATCTGATGATTAGAAATGGGGGGGGGGCCGACGTTGATATCTGCATCGGAGGATATACGATGGATATTGAGTTGAATGACGATCCCAATCCGACGCGAGCAACTCCGCCGTGCTCCAAGGGCGCGGCTCAAATTTTTTTGCGAGACGAAATGCTGATCAAGATGTTCTCGTATGATGAGCCGAAACTGTTTGGAGCTTCAGTCTGGGACAAAATTTATCGACGCAAACTGATTGAAGGTGTTCGATTCGAGGAGCGTTTTGCCGCGCGTGGTGAGGATACTCTCTACTCGACCGAAATTTTTTTGAAGGCGCGGGCAGCCTTGTATTTGCCTCTGCAGAAGTATCACTACGTCATGCATGGCGTAAGTTCGGTTCATGGCAACATCAGTACGGCATCCGCACGAGCTTTGGAGTGTAACGATCTGATCCGTCAAAAATTGGAAAATGCCTCTGATGACGTGCGCGCCGCCTTCGAGCAATGGTACTTTGTCGTTGTGATCGGTGTGCTCCGAGTGCTTATGGTTTTAGCGCCGAGTGAATTTGAGCAAAGGATCCGCGCGGGGCAATCGTTCATTCGGCGGCATCTGTTTTCGATCGTCAAAACGAACGTCAAGCCGACGCGCGCGCGCATGCTGTTGATCGCAGGCGCCTGTTATTTTACGCTTCCCTTCTTCGTCTGCAAACTCCTTCGTCCGTTTATAAAAATGAAAACCGATTAACGCCCCAAAAATTTTCTCACCGCCTCCGTCACGCGATCGACTTCCTCCGCGCGGAGCCCGTAATGCATCGGTAAACGCACAAGCCTCTCACTCTCGCGCGTCGTATATTCGTCCGCGCCAACAAACCGCCCGAACTTCAGCCCCGCCGGCGAACTGTGCAACGGAATGTAATGAAACACGCAGCCGATCCCCGCCGACTTCATGTATTCGATGAACGCCGTCCGCTCCGACAAATTTCTCAACTTGATCCAAAAGATGTGCGCGTTATGCCCGCACTCGAGCGGCACCGTCGGAATCTCAATCCGATCGCGCAATCCGTCAAACGCCTCATAATATCGTCGCCAACTGCGCAATCGATCATCGTTTATCTCGTCCGCATGCTCCAATTGCGCACACAAATACGCCGCGTTTAATTCGCTCGGCAGATAGCTGTCGCCAAAATCTATCCACGTGTATTTGTCAATCTGCCCGCGATAAAATTTCGAGCGGTTTGTCCCCTTCTCGCGTAAAATTTCCGCCCGCTCATTATATTTTTCATCCCGAATCACCAACGCCCCGCCCTCGCCCATGGAATAATTCTTCGTCTCATGAAACGAGTAGCAGCCGAAGTCTCCAATCGTCCCGCACGCACGACCGCGATACGTGCTCATCACCGCTTGAGCCGCGTCCTCGATCACCTTCAGACCATGCCGCGCCGCTATCGACATGATCTCGTCCATCGCGCACGACACGCCCGCATAATGCACCACGACGATCGCCCGCGTCCGATCGGTGAGCGCCGCCTCGATTTTTTTCTCATCAATATTCATCGTGTCCGGACGAATATCCACAAAAACCAGTTTTGCCTTGCAACCTGACCGCTGCATAACCTGCCTTAAAGGCTTTACGAGATTAAAATATCCCTGGCAAACAACTATGTCTATTTCCTTTTGCTTGATAAATTCTGCCATCTCAGAAGAATTGAGGCATTGTTTTTCTTCGGCAAAAACAGAACCTCGTTCATTGTCTGGAATTGAAAAGATAGAAAAGACTTCGTACCTTCCGAAGTTTTCCTTCAGGCTTTTTGCGACAGACAGCGTAATCCGTTCCGTTCCGCCGACAAAGGGATTCACATATTTTTGCGTTATAAAACACACGCGAACAGCCGCTTCTTTTTTTGGCTCAATTTGTTTTTCCACACTTTGCAGGGCCAAAAGAAACTTTTCAGACACCTTCCCCCGAATCGTTTGTGCTGGCAAATCAAGGGCGGAAAAATCAGAATCTGCTATGTATCTTGGCTGTACACCATAATCCGAAAACAGTGTATCAAAGCGTGTGTTCATTCCTATGCAGGAGCCAGACAACGGAACGACTGCAAATTTCGTCTTAAAAAACAAGCTGAACACCGAGCAATGGAAAGAATTGGTAACAACATAGTCCGCATTATCAATAAGCCAGAGCCATTCAGGAATCGTAGCGTAAAACTTTTTTCGCTTGTCGAAACCACCATTTCCAGTAACGTAAATTACTTCAAGATTCCTTTGCGATGCAAATTTATAAACAGTCTGAATATCAAAATCATATTCATTCATGTCCTTATTGAGCATATAGAGCAAAAGGAACGGCTTGCTTACCTTTCTAATAGGATTCTCCCGATACAAACTGCGGTAAATATCAGGATTCAAAAGGAAAGTCGGGTCACAGACACATTCCGCGTCACCACGCCCACAGTCGCCACACAAATCAATGCCTTTCTTTTCTCTCACGGAAACATACTTAAAATCAGCGAGCAAGGGCTTTATCTCGTCAATATACTCCTGCGTCAAAGATGTCATTACCCAGCTTGCGGCATAAGAGAATTTACTTGCATTTCCAAAATCAAGGAACATTGCATGAACGCAATTTCTAACCTCATCTATAGAGTGCCCTGTAAAATTCCAAATCTGGTCGCTTCCTGCAATATACACATCTGCTTTGGGCGGATTGCGGCACAATTCTGAATATGAAGCATAATCAATCTCAGACTGAGCAATGTATTTTTCCCTAAAATCATCAAAACAGCGATTATTCTTTTTTTGCTCTATAAGCAAAGCCTTTTTTTGTATTCTGTATGCCGCAGCTTTTAGAACCTTTTTGGGATTAAAAAGCTTTATTATGCGTGTGAAAATAGACCGTTTGTTCAAACTTATCACATCTGAACTTTTTTTATAGCGAATCAAGAACGCCTCGTGCCCCATGTCGCGCAGATATTTCTGAAGCGCATAACACTGGAGCAGCTGCCCGTAGTTGTCGTTAGACCACCAGAAAGT
>CALGGP010000148.1 GCA_937915885.1 uncultured Selenomonadales bacterium
ACGTCCGCGCCCCTATCAGATGCGGATATTTTTTGATCAGCCCCACCGCCGAATGCCCGTAAAATTCCACATAAGCCTCGTCGAGCAGCAACGCGCAATCGATTGACCGCGCAATCTCTTCAATCTGATCCACCGTCAAAACATTTCCCGTCGGATTGTTCGGATTGCACAACACCGCCAATTGCGCCTTCGATTCTTTGACCGTCGCGATGTACCGATCGACGTCGAGATCAAATTTCTCGTCGAGATCGAACGCGATCGCCTCCGCCGCCGCCGCCTTCGCATAAATTTTGTACATCGAAAACGACGGCACCGGATAAATAATTTTTCTCCGCGCGGAGCCTCCGAACGCGTAAAAAATTTTTTCGATGATCTCACTCGAGCCCGATCCGATCAAAATCTGATCAATGCCGACGTTGAAATTCCGCGCAATCTGATCGCGCAAATCATCATACTGCTCGTTCGGATATCGATTGAAGGCAATCCGCGACAGCCGAGCCATCACGCGCTCCTCAACCAACGGCGGCAAGTTGAGATTGCACTCGTTTGCGTTGACTTTGATGCGATAATCGCGCTCGACTCCGTCATACGACGGCATCTCCGACAAATGGTTTCTGTATTTGAGCAATGTGCGCGCCCCTTTCGCTTGATGATGACGGCAATATTCTGCAGAGCGGCGCCTGTTTCCTGCCGATTGGCGATTGACAAACCGGCGGCGATAAGATATAAAATATGAGACGAGTGGGCGTGGCGGAATCGGCAGACGCGTCGGACTTAGGATCCGATGTCCTCGGACGTAAGGGTTCAAGTCCCTTCGCCCGCACCAGTTCAGGTTTTTATGAGGTGAAAGATATGCTGAAAAAATTTTTGACGTTGGCGTTGGCGTGTTTGCTGACGACGGGCGCATTGACGAGCGTCGAGGCGGCTCAAGCGAACGACTCTCGAGACAATTATTGTCGGCGCGGAGGCTACTGCTACAATCAGAATCGCGATCAGGATTGCGGCGAGTACTGCTGCGACGGGCAACGCGGTTGTTGGTGACGAGAGGAGGACGGAGCGTTGGCGGATTACAACACGAACAGCAACGAAATTTATGATAAGCTGAAGCACTTCATCGATGAGATAGTCAAGTCGAATCAGGTCAGCTACGTGACGATGGAGGAAGTGTCGAAGAACGCAAACGACATGGCAAAGCGCGTGCACGAGTCGATGGCGCAAGCGAAGTTGTTGCAGGAGAAGAACGCGGACACGATCAAAGTCATCGACTTCATCACGAACATAGCGGGGCAAACGAATCTGCTCGGACTCAACGCGGCGATCGAAGCGGCACGCGCGGGAGAACAGGGGCGCGGCTTTGCGGTCGTGGCGGAGGAAGTACGCAAGCTGGCGGAGCAATCGCGCGAGGCGACGGAAAAAATCCAAGAGACGCTGAATCTGATGAACCAAGCGGTGGCGGAGATATCGAAGACGATCGAGATCACCGGCAAGATCAGTGAAGAGCAGGCGGCGTCGACGGCGGAGATCACATCAAACCTTGCGCGCATTCGGACGGCGACGGAGGAACTTCGCAAATACGTCTCGAGCTTGAAATAAAAATTCCCCGCCCAC
>CALGGP010000149.1 GCA_937915885.1 uncultured Selenomonadales bacterium
GGCGGCGCCCGTTATTCTCATTATATCATAAAACAATTGGAGTGAAAGGCTTTGCATGAAATTATCCGCCTGCCGCAATTAAAAATTTTTTCGTCCGCGCCGACGCCTTTAAAAAAATTCCTGCTCGTCGTCGGCGGACGCCCTCCGACCGTCGAGTTCCTTAAAAAAATTTCCTCGACCGTCGATCACATCATCGCCGTCGACCGCGGCATCGACGCTTGCCTTCAATCCGATGTGATCCCCGAACTTCTGATCGGCGACCTCGACTCCGCGCGGAGCGATTCAATTGATTGGGCGCGCTCAAAAAATATTCCGATCGATCGTCACCCCGTCGATAAAGATTTTACCGATCTGCAGTTGGCTCTTCATAAAATCAAATCGATCGAGCGGAGCGCGGCGATTGTCACCGGCGCCTTCGGCGGACGCCTCGATCATCTTTACGCCAATCTCTTTACTTGCGCTCATTCGACCGTCCGAACCGTCCTCGCCGATCAATCCGAAATAATTTTTTTCGTCCGTCCCGATGCGCCGCTCACTCTCGAGTTCATCAGTCGTCCGTTTGCATTGTCGCTCCTGCCGATCACTGAAGTTTGTCGCGGCGTTTCGATCGACGGCGTTCATTGGTCGCTCGACCGCGCCGATCTTTTTCAATCATTCCCAAATGCAATCAGCAATCGCGTCGAAAATGATCGCGTCAACATTTCGATCGACGACGGCATTTTGGCAATCGCCCTGTCTTTTGATCGTTGACGGCAGGAACGCGCGCGTTTTTCTCGAATTTACCACAATAAAATTTTGACGGGAGGCGCGCATCTTGAGCCGATTTTCCATCACCCAAAAACTGATTTTTGCCTTCGGAGGAGTCTTTATCGCATTTTCCCTCTTCGGTTTATTTATTTGGTACTCGTTCGCCGATCTCAGCAGCGAGGGCACCAACGTCCGCGATTGGGTGACGACTTCCGTCACGGTCGCCGGCATCAATCAAAATCTCGAGGAAGTTCAACACGCAGTCCAAATGCGCATGCTCGCCGACGCGCCCCGTTGGAAGACCAATCAGGATAACAGCATCAACGGCATCGACGCGGCGTTTGCGGATTATCAGAAGGCGCTCAACAATGCGGTCTACGACGACGAGGCGGAGCGTCAACAGGATCAACAGACGCTCGACAACGAATTAAAATGTTGGCAGGCTTATAAAACACAGATTGCGCAATTCGATCGACTGATGGCGGCGAACGATCGGACGGGCGCGCAAACGTTGTTGGTCGGCGATTTGGAGACGGCGTTCGAGGCGATCGAGCGGGCAATGGAACTCGATTTGAGAGAGTGCTCGAGCGGGCTGATGGGAGCGGTCGAGGAATCGGAAGAGATGTTCGCCAATTTCGAGCATCTGATCCACGTGATCGGGATCGTGATCGCGGTGATCCTGTTGCTGATCGTTTTGATCGTGACGGTGCTGATACAAAACATCAAAAGTTCCGTGGCGCAAATCGTGCGCGTGACGGAGCGCGTTGCTACGGGCGATTTCTCGCATGACATCGAAATAAATTCCAATGACGAGTTCGGGACGATCCTCGAGCAATTCAACATAGTCATTCAACACATGCGCAAGGCGCTCGGCGACGTGCAGATTACTTCGCAGCAGGTATCGGTGAGCGTCGACAAAATGAAGTCGAGCGTGACGAAGACGGGCGACCTGATTCAGAACGTGGCAATGGCGGTGACGGCGGCGTCGGACAACACGACGGAGCAGGAGAATTTGATCAACGAGACCGAAGGACGAGTGCGGGCGATGGAGCAGGGCGTTGACCGATCGATCACGGCGATGAAGGCGGGGCTCGAGAGCGTCGAGGAGACGGCGAAACACGCGGCGGTGGGCAACAAACTGGCGGCAGAAACGGTCGAGCACATGAACGAGATCGCAAAATCGGTGGCGGAGTCGACGCGAATTGTCCAAGAGTTGGGCGATCAATCGAAAGAGATCGGCTCGATAGTCGAAACGATCAGCGCGATAGCCGAGCAGACAAACTTACTGGCGCTGAACGCGGCGATAGAGGCGGCACGCGCGGGCGAACACGGACGGGGCTTTGCGGTGGTCGCCGACGAGGTAAGAAAACTGGCGGAGGGTTCTCAACAGTCGGTGCAGAAGATCGGAAGCATCATCGGCACGTTGCAGAGCATGACGGAAAAAGCGGTCGACAACATGCAGGCGGGGCATGAGCTGGTGCAGAGGGGACGTAGCAACGTCGAGGCGACGGGCAATTCGTTCAATGAGATCGTGAATATGATCAAAGTCGCGGCGGAAAATTCGACGCAGGTGATGAACATCATCAGCGGGTTGCGCAAACCGATTGAGGACATCGTAAGTCGGTCGGGGCGGATATCGGAGATGTCGATCGAGGTTGCGAAAAAAATGGAGGCGATCTCCGTGGCGACGGCGGAGCAGGCGGAAAATATTGTTGAGATATCGGAGGACAGCGGCGTGCTGACAAACATGTCGGAGAACATGCGCGACACGGTCAACGAGTTCAACATTTGATAGAGAGGCGATTTGATGATAGAGATAAAAAATTTGACGTTGCGGCTTGGGACGCGGACGATTTTCGACGGGCTCAACTTCCGCGCGGAGGTCGGCGACAAGATCGGGATCATAGGCGGGGAGGGCGCGGGCAAATCGACGTTGCTCGATCTGATCGCGGGGCGTGTGCTGCCGACGGAGGGGCAATTGCAAGTCGACGGCAAGGTCGTGACGATCAATCGGGATATCTATGCGGATTTCTCGGAGATCAGCCTGGCGGAGATGTCGGCGGCGGAAAAATTCAAGCTGGCGCTCAACAACGCGCTGGACGATCAAATTCCGTCGTCGGAAAAAATCTTATTGCTCGACGAGCCGACGAAAAATCTCGACAGTGACGATGTCGATTGGTTGATCGAATTGTTGAAGCGCAAGCCGCATCTGACGGTGATAGTGGCGAGCAACGATCGATATTTTTTGAAGCGTGCGTGCACGCGGACGGTGACGTTGGGGGCGTCCGACGGCGAGGAGCTGATATTGATCAGCGAATCGGAGCATAAGGTGGCGTCGGACGAGCCGATCATCAGCGTCGAAAAATTATTGAAGGTGGTCGACGGTGAGCCGGTATTTCAGCGGGTGAGTTTCACGGTACGGCGCGGTCAGAAGATCGCGTTCGTGGGCAAAAACGAGATCGGCAAGTCGAAACTGATCAAAGCGCTCGGCGCGGACATTCCGATCAACAAAGGGAAAATAAAATTTGCATCGGGCGTGCGGCGGGCGTATATGCCGCGTGTGTTTTCGAGCGGGGCGGCGAAAGCGGAGCTGTTCAAGCTGAAGACGAGCGGGGCGGATTTATTGATAATGGACAGTCCGACGAGTTGTCTGGATCTGCCGACGATCAAAGCGCTTGAGCGTGCGCTGATCGAGTTCGACGGGACGGTGATATTTTCCGACAGCGATCGGGAATTTATCCAAGCGATAGCGAATCGGATAATCGACGTGACGCCGGACGGGATAGTGGATCGGCTGACGACGTATGACGAGTTCTTGAGCAATTACTCGGTGCGTCGGATGGTCGCCGAAAAATATCTTTGAGTCCGCGCGGGACGACGGGCATGAGGCGACGTAGGAAGGGCGCCGCCGTCGCCCCACTCACCACGGTCGGCGCTCAAATGAGGAAGGCATGCCCACCCTGCGCCGGCGGCGCCCCCGACTGATTTCGCGGTGCCCATCCCGCTTCGGCGGCGTCCACTTTTTAGCGGCGATCGCTCCGCAGCGGTGGCATTCGACGAAGGACGCAGTTGTCGCCCCGCGTCGGCGGCGCCCCCTTTTAATTATGAATTACGAATTACGCATTACGAATTGCTTTTAGGAGGGCTGATCAATGTATTTGGGAGAGCAAATTAAAAAGCTGGGCTTCGGGCTCATGCGCTTGCCGCGTCTCGACGACGGATCGATGGACATTGAGCAGATTAAATCGATGGTCGATGAGTTTTTGGCGGCGGGCTTCACCTACTTCGACACGGCTTGGGCGTACCCGGGCTCCGAGGACGCAATCCGTCAGGCGCTGGTCGAGCGTTATCCGCGCGAGAAATTTCAATTGGCGACCAAGAACGCGGCTTGGATCAATTGCAAGACGCGCGACGATGCCATCAATCAATTCAACACTTCGCTCAAACAGACGGGCGCGGGCTACTTCGACTTCTATCTGCTGCACAATCTTGGCGAGGGGCGCACGAAATTCTTTGAGGACTTCGATATGTGGTCGTTCGTCGCCGACAAAAAGCGCGAGGGGCTGATCAAACACTACGGCTTTTCATTCCACTCGACGCCCGAGGAGCTCGACGAGATTCTCAACAAACACCCCGAGGCGGAGTTCGTCCAACTGCAGATCAACTATGCGGATTGGGAGAATCACGCGATCCAATCGCGCGGCGTCTACGAGGTCGCCCGTCGACACAATAAGCCCGTCGTGATCATGGAGCCCGTCAAGGGTGGAATGTTGGCGAAGCCGCCCGCGTCGGTCGAAAAAGTTTTAAAGGACGCCGAGCCGGAGTCGTCGTGCGCGTCGTGGGCGATCCGATTCGCGGCAAGCCTCGACGGATTGATCACGGTGCTGTCGGGCATGTCGACGCTCGAGCAGTTGAGAGACAACGTCGCATTCATGAAAGACTTTAAAGGGCTCAACGACGCTCAGAAGGCAACGGTCGAGCGGGCGCGCGAGGAGCTGTCGAAAATCCCGATCATTCCGTGCACGACGTGTAATTATTGCGCCAAGGTCTGTCCGAAAAACATCGGCATCAGCGGGTCGTTCACGGCAATGAATTTCGTGCATCTGTATAATGACGTCGAGCGCGCGAAGCAGCAGGAAAGTTGGCTGGTGAAGATGCACGGTAAGGCGCCGGCGACGGATTGTATCAAGTGCGGTCAATGCGAAAAAGTTTGTCCGCAACATATTCACATCAGAGACGAGCTCGTCAAGGTCGCGAAGACATTGCTCGGCGCATGAGAGTTTGAAATATCCAAGGAGGCGCTTTGATGATGATGCGGGACATCGCTTGTTCCAATGTCGGCAGAGAGGCAGCAGTGAAATTTTTTTGGGACGAGGCAAGTCAGCATAATGCGGTGACATTGGGGGCGGGCTCGTACATCGTCAGCGCGACGTTGGAATTCGGCGGCGGTCGACAAAGTCACGTGCTCGTCGGCAATTACACGTCGATTGCGCACAACGTGGTGTTTTTGTCGGGCTACAATCACGACCATCATCGCGCATCGACTTATCCGTTCGACGATTACATGACGGGCATCGGCGCGACGAAAAATACCTACACCGAGGCGAATCGATATCAGATCATCATCGGCAACGACGTGTGGATCGGTCGCGGCGCGACAATCATGGGCGGAGTTCGGATCGGCAACGGCGCGGTGATCGGAGCAAACGCGGTCGTCACTCGAGACGTGCCGCCTTATGCCGTGGCGGTCGGAAGCCCCGCGCGGATCGTCAAGTATCGTTTCGAGCTCGACGTGATCGATCGATTGAACGGGATCAAGTGGTGGTACTGGTCGCGAGCGCAGATTTATGAACGATTGCCGTTGATGACAAATCCGCGCGGCTTCGTCGAAAATTTTTCAGCGGCGCGGTAATTCCGCTGCACCCGATCGCCAATCAATTGAAGCAATTCAAAGTGAGCGGCAAAAAAAATTTTTTCATGCCAACGGACTTCGGCGTGCCGAACGCGGTGTATCGACACGTTTTCGAGTGCTATACACAATCGTTTACAAAATCGGACAATACGTTGTTGATTTTGGGCTACACGAACGGGCAAACGCCGGAGGATATAAAAGTGTCGGACGACCCGCAAAGCCCTCCGGTGAGACTGATAAATTACGAGCGCCTGACGCTGTTGAACGTGTTGAATGTGGCGGACGCGCTCATCACCACGCGCGAGAATGTATCGTCGATATGCGTCGACTACGCAACGGATCACGGCGCGGAAATATATTCGGGACTCGACGAAAATGTTTTCGCTCGACCGCCGTTGCGAGAAAAAATTTCGTTCTGCGATTCGGCGCCGTTGTTGACGATCGGCATTCCGACCTTCAATCGGCTGAAATATTTGCGGAAGTCGTTAGCGGCAATTTGTGAAGCGGTCGGCAACGATCGACGGGTTGAAATTTTAGTGAGCGACAACGATTCGACGGATCGGACGGCGGAGTTTGTGCGCGCGGCTCAACATCACTACTCGAATTTGATCTATCGGAAGAACGAGGAAAATATCGGCGGCAATCGAAATTTCATGAAGGTGTACTCGGAGGCGCGCGGTCGATACGTGATGGCGATCGGCGACGACGATTATTTGAAGGTCGAGACGATCAATCGATTACTCGAGCTGATCGAGACCGGCGCCAATCAAAGTCTAATTTTGATGCGCAATGTCAACACCGAAGATTTTACAGTGATCGAAGGCAGCGGAACGGTCGAGTACATGAGGCAGGCGTCGTTCTGGACGACGTATATATCGGGGATCGTTTTCGAGAAGGCGGCGTTCGATGAGATTGCCGCCCCGGATAAATATGACGGCACGGGACTCGATCAGGTGTACTTGCAGTTGAGCGTGCTCAAAAGACATCCGAAGTTCCGAGTGATGTTCGGGCGGATATTGAGAGAGGGCTCGAGTGCGCATTTACCGCGCGGATATAATTATGCGGAGGTCTTCATCAAAAATTATTTCGACATAGTGAAGGCGGAGGCGGGGTTGCCGCGCGAAGATTTTGCTCGAGAGAAATTGCGGGTGCTGAATGAGATGCTGCTGCCGTGGTTTACGGCGATTGCCAACGGTGGCATTCAACTATCGCTAGACGGCTTGCCTGAAATATTCGAGCGATATTACGGCAGCGAAACGTATTATGATAAAGCCGTCGAACAAATAAAACGGCTCGGCATCCTCAAATAAATAAAGGCAGTTCCAGTGGGGGCGACGCCGTATTGTCCGAGATTGAAAACTGCAACCTGTTCAAAGCCGGTGGACATCATCATCATTCCTGCCGCGCCACTACATATCGAAGTCAACAAACAATTGCACTTAGACAAGATTACCATCTGTGTCAAATATTCCTTGCCCAACCAAAAATGATCATTTTTCCGATTGAGATGATACGAGGAAAGCAGAGTGCGTCCGTCGTATTTGATGTACTGTCTGTCAGTAACAACGCACATGTCTTTAAAAATATTTTTAAACCGCGTTACGACGTTGAAATCCTCTGTCGCTAAAAAAATTTTATTGCAACGCCACTGTGCAATACAATTTTTGGTGGCGTCGATCACAACATCAACGGGCGGTTGTATCGGATGATATTTCGGTTGGAGTGCAACATAATCGGTGCCGCGCACCAACACTCCGAGCACACGATCGCTTTTCGAGATCAAGCGATTGTACTCATTTATGATGCTCTGATAAATCGTTGGCTGAATCCGAAAAAAACCGAGCCGTACCAACATACGCCATTCGCTCAGCCGTTGTAGGCTTCCTCAAGCGAGATGTCGAACGGCTGACGAAAATAATACTCCCAAGCATTTTCTTTACCAAGCAATTTTGGTTCAAGATACGCATTTGGAAAGTTCCTCATGTCGATAACGGGCAAAAGTCCATTTGCAAGTGCAAATCTGATGTGCCCGGCAAAAACAATGTAATTCGAGAACAAACCGACCATGGGATCGGCTCGACGAATTATGTAATACGTCTTGCCGCCGGGAGCGTTTTGCCTCAACCAATGCGGCGCCCAATTAATTTTCATAGCCTCATCTCCTCTGTCAGATACCCCAATCGGAGAACTCGTCGAGCATATCTTTCATCAATCCGTCGAGGAAAGTCCGATCGCCTTCGTCCTCGAGCGAAGACGTCAGCTCAGCCCACGTCATTTTCATCCGCTCGTTTGAAAATTTATCAATCGCCACCTCCGCATCTTTCTCCTCAAGCAACTTTTCAACCTCGTCTCTGTAAGTCTGCAACAACGTCAGCGCCCGTTCGATCGGAGCGGGCTCATTTTTTTTGCGCTCGAGCAGATGACCCTGCAACGCGTAATCAGCAAGCGACGTAAACGCTCGCTCGAATACGACGCGTCTTTCATCATAATAATCTTCAGACCCGTTCAGATATTTGATGAACGCCTCCTCCCAACTCTGCAACGTGTTGACGATGTAGAAGATGCTGCCGAGATTCTGTTCGACGTACTCAATTTTTTTGAGCCCCTCGCGAACAATGCACGCAAGATTTTCGGCGACAAGCTCAAACTCCGTGCGGGGCTCGTCGGCAATCGCGGCAAGCTCGACGAGAGAATTGTCGCCGTGGTTGGCTTTGTCGATGCGCGCGGCAATCGTTTCGCCCTGCTTTTTGATCGAGAGAATTTGCCGCTTGACACCGTCGAGATCGAGCACGAGACGAGAGGCAATCGTTTTGCGGCGTCTTTCAAACAACTCTTTAATGTCGTCGTCCGGCTCAATGTCAAGTTTGTCAAGCGAAGGCAGCGCGTCTAGCTTTGATTGCGCGGTGTTAAATTCAAAGATGATTGTACGTTTTGCGTTCTCGAAGTCGAGGAATTTGCGAAAGAAGTCGTCGGCGAGCGACGTGACGGCGGCGTGATATTTGATTATGGAGCGGTCGATGGCTGGGATGTTGTAATTGGTGAGGAGCGCGCGATAGTCGAAGGTCGACGAGAGCAGGACGACCTCTTTCAACTGATTGATCTCGGTCTGAACGTCGGCAAGTTGTTTGAGGAGCGCGGGCTTCTCGACGAAGATCGAGCGGTAGAGGTGGGTGATGGATTCGTCGGCGAACAGCGGAATCAATTCGTTGGACGTAAAAATGTTGAGGGTGAATTGAAGTTTTTCCTTCTCGGAATAAAAATTATTGGATGGGGAGATGTTGTTCTCATAGTCGGGCGGCACCAACGCATGGCAGCACGGAATCACACGTCCCGTGCCTTGATTCATGCTGCTCGTCGTTCCGGCTCCGTCTAAGTTTCTGTAGTGATATCTCCCGTTATGAAATACCGTCCATGGATACTCATTCAATATTC
This sequence comes from uncultured Selenomonadales bacterium, assembly GCA_937915885.1. Classification (GTDB taxonomy): domain Bacteria; phylum Bacillota; class Negativicutes; order Selenomonadales; family Selenomonadaceae; genus Quinella. The sequence goes on from CALGGP010000149.1 coordinate 9,092, forward strand.
TCCAATTGCCGCCGCCTTGAAAGGGAAAAGATTTATCCGCGATCATTTTCCACAGCTCAAAGGGAGTCGGAATCTGCCATTGTCCGGAGTAATCGACCATGTGATCATTGATCCGATTCACGTCGCAGTTATTGTAGGGAAAATAATTGAGATCCGCCCAGAGGAGCGCGGTATCTCGATCGAACAGCACCTTCGGCTTGCCGACGAACCAAAACCACCGCTGATTTTTGATCGCCTCCAATATCCGATCGATGCCCGTTCCCGACAGCTCGTTGATTTTCGACGTGATCCCGTTGATCTCGCCGTCGAGCGCCGACAATTTTGCCTGCAACTCCCGCTTGATTGCCGTCAACGACATTTGTTTTTCGTTGAGCTCGGACACCTTCCGCGCGTTCGTCTCGTTCTCGAGCCCCTCGCAATTCTCCTCGATGCGTCGTATTTGCGCGAGTAATTCTTCCTTCCGCGCCGTCAACGCCGACAACTCACTCATATTTTTTGCCTCCCTCGATCAAGTTGCCGCTATTATATCACACTCCCATCGATCGCGATCAAATTAAAAATCTCCGAACGGATCGCTCCGCGCGGAGATTTTTTTAGGGAGAATCTCGTGATGTATCAAATTGACCGCCGACAAAAGCCGACAATCAGATTTTTGCTTTGATCAGTTTGAACAGCTCAGAGTCGGACGCCGCGCCGGTGAAGTGACTGATCGCCGCATCGATCCCGTTCTCTTTGATGTAGCTTTGCACCTCGACCGCCTCTTTGTCGCCGCTGTAATCGAACTTCAGCGCCGCCGCGATCACCGTCGTCAGAGCCTCGGGCACCTTGTCGCGCTCGAGCAATTGCGTCGCCGGCGATACCAACCGATCCTTCGGACTCAACTTCCGCACCGGTCCTCTCGCAACGCGCGTCACCTCGTCCGACAGGAACGGATTCGCAAACCGACTCTCCGTCGTCTCGACATACTTCCAATGCTTTTCGGGATCAAAGCCGTATTTTTCGATCAGCAGCGTCCCGGTTTCCTTCCACACGCGCCGCGCCATCTCGACCACGTCCGCGTCCTTCATCGCCGAGCTGATATCCTTGATGCCCTTTTGATACGCCAGATAAGCAATCGACGCGTGACCGGTGTTGACGGTGAACAGTTTGCGCTCGATATACGCGCTCAGATTGTCGACAATCGTCATACCTTCGATCGACGGTGTCTCGCCGACCATGCCTTTCGAGTCAACGTCCCACTCCGCATACGGCTCGACCTGCACGAGTAATTTCTCTTCGTTCTTCTGCAGCGGCACGATCCGATCGACGGCGGCGTCGGGGAAGCCGATCAGCTTGTCGACCTTCGGCTTGGCGTCATCAGTCAAATTCTGATACACAAAATTTTTAAGAGCGGTCGAGCCGCCGACCATGTTCTCGCACGCAATGATGTTGAGCGGCGTCTCGTTGACGGCGACGCGCTTGATCAAGCCCTTGGCGATGTTGGGCGCGATGAATTTCAAGATGTTCGGACCGATCGCCGTCGTTACAATATCAGCCTCAACGATCGCATTAAGAAGATCATCAAGGTGATCATTTGAATTGATCGCACTGACATTATCAACTTGAATTTTATCTTCACGACCGAAAATTTGAACGTTATATTTTCCGAGTGCATTAATATCATCAACAAGCGGAGCGGCAACATCAACAAATGTAACGTGATAACCGGCTTTGCTAAGCAATAAACCTATAAATCCACGACCGATATTACCGGCTCCGAAGTGTACAGCTTTTTTCATTTTATAACCTCCTTGATAGTTTTTCCGACAGAGTTCTATTACTATTTATATTGTATCATATT
>CALGGP010000150.1 GCA_937915885.1 uncultured Selenomonadales bacterium
GGGAGAAAAACTTTTTTTCCGACCCCCGAGAGTCATCGGTCGGGATCAATTTTTGTCTTTAAAGATGCCGAGCCTTCGAAACAATTTTACGCCCGCGCTACCGACCAGCGGGATTCGTTTCATATCTTCCTCGAGCATGCCGCCGATCAATGCCATCGTCGCCAGATAGATCACGCAGCCGACCAGCACCGCTCCGAACAGCGACACCACTTCGATCGACCACTCCGCCATCGTGAAGTCGTAGAAGAATTTCGTCGCCGCCGCCATCACGCCCGCCGACACGATTGCCTTCATCAAATGCCCGAAGTCCGGCTTATATCCGATGTATCGATGTATAAAATATAAATTGATGAACGCCGCTACGCCCATGTCCGCCGCCGTCGCCCACGCCGCGCCCATGATTCCGAGCGCGGGCATTGCGGTCAGCGTCCAGTTGAGCGCCACCTTCGCCGCCGCCGCCAAGATCATATTCACCATCGGGATTGTCGTATGTCCGAGCCCTTGCAACACGCCCGTCGATACTTGATGCAATCCCAATAAAATTATCGACACCGCCGAGATCATCACGGCAGGTCCGGCGCCCGGCGCGTTGTAGATTAATGATGCAATCGGCGTCGCCAGCACGAACACGATCACGAACGCGGGGAAGCACACAAAATTTGATATCCGAACCGCCGCCGCCGTCTGTCGATAAATCCGCGCGGAGTCTTTCAACGCGCGCGCCTCGGAGATCGCCGGCACGATCGACACCGCCAACGACGCTGTCAAAATTGTCGCCAGATTGACTAATGGAACCGCCATGCCCGTCAAATATCCGAAGAGCTCCGTCGCCTGGTGGACGGAATAGCCCGCGACTTCCAACCGTTGAGGCACGATCATTAAATCCAAATTCGACACGACCGGCAACATTATCGACGCCGCGCTCACCGGCAGAGACAACGTAAAAATTCTCTTCATTATCGACAGCGTTGATTCGTTTTTCGATTGCTCCGTCGGCTGTAAATCCGTTCCGTATTTTTGATCGATCTCCCGATTGAGTTTGATGTGGAAGTAGACGAGTACGATCAAGCCCGTCACCGCTCCCGCCAACGCTCCGAGGCTGGCGCCCGCCGCCGCATACTCGAGCCCCCACGGCAGGAATAAATCCGCCAGGACGATCATCGTGATCACTCGAAAAATCTGCTCGACGATTTGACTGACCGCCGTCGGCGTCATGCGCTGCCAACCTTGCAGGTATCCTCGAGACGACGCAAGGAACGTCACGAAGAAAACCGTCGGCGCCAACACCACCACCGACATGTATGCGCGCGGGTCTCGAATGAATTGCCACTCGATCAACCAACCGGCCGCAAAATATGTCAGCGCCGAAAATAAAATGCCCGTTACCAACATCAGCGCCATCGAAATTCTGAATACTCGTTTTGCGCCGTAAATGTCGTTGAGCGCGACGCGCTCCGCCGTGATGATCGAGATCGCCACCGGCACTCCCGCCTGCGACACCGTCATTGCAAAAAAATATATCGGGAATGCCATTTGATATAAGCCGATGCCTTCGCCGCCGAGGATTCTCGAAACGAAAATCCAATTGAGCGAACCGATCACCTTGACGACGAAGCTCGCGATTGTCAATATGAAAGTGCCCTTGAGAAATTTCTCGGAGGCACGATTGTCAGAACCGGAAATTGCAACTCACTCCTTCGGTGAGGTCGATTGAAAAATTTTTTGGCTGAATGTATAATGATTATAGCATCAAACATCGATGGCGACAAGAAACTTTCGGGACGGAGTGAGCACGATGGATATCAATCTGATCAAATTCGACACGACGATCGGCAAGACAAAACCGGTGACGCTGATCGACAATCGGCACGACGCCTGCCCGTTTTGCGACGTCGAACATCTGACGGACATCATTGACACCGACGACGATATAATTTTTTTGAAGAACAAATATAATGTGGTGGTGGGCGCGGATCAATTTGTGTTGATCGAGGGGCGGGAGTGCGGGGTCGACATGCCCGATTACAGTCTCGAGCACATGATCAGAGTGCTGTCGATGGCGTTAAAACATTGGCGTCGATTGCTCGACAGCGGGCGCTATGAAGAGGTGCTGCTGTTTAAAAACTTCGGACCGTTATCGGGCGGCACGATCAAGCACCCGCACATGCAATTGGTAGGATTTCCGACGCTCCGCGCGGAGCTGTTATTCGATCCCGAGGAGATGACGGGGCTGGAGATCAAAAAAAAGGACGGCGTCGAATTGAATATCTCGACGTGTCCTCGGATTGGATTTGGAGAATTGAATGTGGTGACGGCGTTCGAGCTGCCGATTGAGCCGTTGGCGGAGTTCATCCGCGCGAGCGTCCACTATCTGATGAATTACTTCCGCAAGAATTTGACGAGCTACAACATATTTTTCTATCATCGCGGTGAAAAAATTTATGCGAAGATGATCCCGCGCTTTGCGACTTCGCCGTACTTCGTCGGCTACAACATCAGATTTCGACCAAATAATTTGGAGCGGATTGCGGAGGAAGTAAAATTTTTATATTTTTGATCTCGCCCGAAGAATTAGAGGGGCGCCGTCGGCGCCTTCCGTTTCTAAAGTCGAAGACTTTAAAGGGTGGGTGGGC
>CALGGP010000151.1 GCA_937915885.1 uncultured Selenomonadales bacterium
TCGATTTTGGATCTGGAAAAATTTTTCTGCCGCCCCAAGGGATTAAAACCGTAGGTTTTAGGGGTGGGTGGGCGGGATAAAAAACGTCGACGGCGCCTTCCGTTTCTACAGTCGAAGACTTTCATGGATGGGCGGGAAAATTATTTTGGAGGTCGAGCATGAATAAAATTAATCGGGCACTGATCAGTGTGTCGAATAAAAAATTTTTGATTGAGTTCGCGCAAAAGTTGAGCGCGGCGGGCGTCGAGATCATCAGCACCGGCGGCACCATGAAGGCACTCCAAGCCGCCGATATCCCCGTCAAGTACGTCAGCGACGTTACCGGCTTCCCCGAAATTATGGACGGGCGCGTCAAAACTCTCAACCCTTACATTCACGGCGGCATCCTTGCTGTTCGCGACAATCAAACTCACGTCGACCAGATGCGCGAACATAAAATCAAGCCGATCGATCTGGTCGTCGTCAATCTGTATCCGTTCAAGGAGACGATTGCCAATCCCGATGTCACGCTCGAAACCGCCGTTGAGAACATCGATATCGGAGGTCCGGCGATGATCCGCGCGGCGGCGAAGAATTTTAAATTCGTGACGGTGGTGGTCAATCCCGAGCGCTATGACGAGATTGCGTTGATGATCGAGCGCGACGGCGGCACGTCGTTTGACTTCCGAATGGAATTGGCGCAGGAAGCGTTTGCACACACCGCCGATTACGACGCGGCAATTCAAAAGTATTTGTCCGACAAGATCGATGGCTGTTGAGCTGACGGTTCTGCTCGAAAACACGACAAGCGATCCGTCGCTCGAATCGGAGCATGGATTGTCGATGCTGATCGAAACTCCGCGCGGAAAATTTATATTTGATTGCGGGCAATCGGAAATGACGTGGCGCAATGCCGCGCGGCTTAAGCTCGATCTTTCGACGGTCGATTTTGTTGTGCTGAGCCATTCGCATTACGATCACGCGGGCGGCTATCGCTCGATGCTCGTCAAGCCGAAAATTTTATACACCGGCAAAAATTTTTGGGACGAGAAGTTTTCGATTGCCGACGGCGGATTTAAATATCGGGGTGCGGGCTTCGATCGGAATGATCTCAACGGTTGGGGCGTCCGACAAAAAATCTGCAACGCGCGTCTCGACATTGACGAAGGGATTTATCTGATTGGCGCGTTCAACAAAAAATATCCGTTCGAGACAATCCCGAAAAAATTTGTGCGCGGCGTCAATAAAAATCCCGATCCGTTTGACGACGAAATTTGTCTGGCGATCTGCGGGTGCGACGGCTTGACGGTGCTCGCGGGCTGTTCGCACGTTGGGATATTAAACATCGTGTCGACGGTGCACAGCCGCTTGAATTATCCCGTGGTCGGAGTGATCGGCGGAATTCATCTCGGCGGCGCCGATTCCGCGCGGATCGATGCCACGCTCAACGAATTAAAAAATCTCGGCGTAAAAAATTTGAGGCTGTGTCATTGTTCGGGGCGTTCCGACATTTCGACGGGCTCAAAAGTTTTGATCGAGTAGAAAAAATATGGGCGCCGCCGCCGCTCCCACCCGTCGAAGTCGGCGCCCAACTTAGCCCGTGGTTCCCACCC
>CALGGP010000152.1 GCA_937915885.1 uncultured Selenomonadales bacterium
GGGTGGGCGGGAGAATTTTTTTGAAGGAGGCTTCGTCATGATTAAAAAATTTTTTGGAGCGTTGATCGCAATAATTTTTTTGATCGCGCCGATCACTTACGCTGCCGCATTGCCCACCGTCGCCGTCTTGCCGTTCCACAAAAAAGCGGCGGTTTCTGCCGAACTCACTCTCGAGGACGAAGACTACGCCGCCGAACTCGTCAACGAACATCTCACCAACAGCGGGCGCTTTGATGTGGTCGACCGCGAATATTTGTCGGAAGCGCTCAGAGAACAAGCCTTCGGTCTCAGCGGCGCCGTCGATCCCAATACTGCCGCTCAAATGGGCAAAATCGTCGGCGCAAAGTACATCGTCGTCGGCAGCATTAACGGCTTGAGCCTCGTCAACAAGGTCGGTAAAGTCGTCGGCGTCGGCGGAAAATCCTTCAAGGTCGTCGCGCACATTTCCGCGCGGATGGTCGAAGTCGAGACCGGTCGAGTGATCCTCGCGTCGTCGGGTAAAGGCGAATCGACCGCGCACAGGATCGAGGCGCCGCTCCGTCTGATCCGCATCGGCACCGAAGACATCAGTCAGGAGCAAGTTTACGATGCGATCGATAAGGCGACTGCCGAACTCTCGAAAAAAATGTTGAGCAACATGGACAATCGGGGGTGATCAGATTGCGCCGAGTGTCGATAATTTTTGTGATGATGTTGTTGATGATGAGCACGACGACATTTGCGGCGTTCAATCGGACGGCGGGGCTGCCGACGATTTTGATCGGCGAAGTGCGCGGCTACGGTGAGACGGAACTCATTCCGAAGTACTTCGATGATTTTCGAGACGAACTTGCGACCGCGCTCCGACAATCGAAAAAAATCAACGTCGATGTGTCGCGCGTGATGTCGACGAGCGCTCAACCGTCGGACGAAGACAAATTATTTTCGTTGCTGCACAAGGACGCGATTGCGCACAGCCCGCTGTATCGTCGGGAATATGCCAACGCGGAGATGATCCGCTACGGCGATATGATAATGGGCGGCGGCGATCCGAAAAAGGGCAAGCAATATTATCAGAACGACGAAATTACGAAGCAACGCTCGAAACTTGCCGGCAAGCCGTATGATTTGACGTTTACCGCCGTCAATGAGGTGAAGAAGCTCGGGCAAAAATACGGCGCGGATTATATTTTGTTCGTCAATCTGCGCGACGCCGACGTCTGGCGCAAGACCGGCGGCATTTTCGGCACCGGCACGACGGAGGAATTGCGCGGCAAAAAAATTCAGGTCGAGCTCGAGTATTATCTGATCAACACTCGGACGGGCAAAGTTTTCGAGGGGCAAAACGCCGAGAAAAAAACGAGCCTCACGACCAATGTGCTCATCGGCAAGTACGGCAATAATTTCAAGGTGCAGGACATGGTCAATTACGTGCTCGAGGATCAGGCAAAAAAGGTAGCCGCCGGAGTGCTCGGCAAGGCGATTAAGGCGATCGGAGGTAATTGACATGCTCCGAAAAATATTTTTGATCGCGGCGCTGATGTTTTCGATCGCATTGCCGACGAATGTTGAGGCGCGAGAAGTTTTCGGCGTGGTCGACATCGTATCGCGCATCGACGAGACCATGACAAATCTCGACGGCGAGCAGATGAATACGTTTCACGCCGTCAGCGACGTGCTGATCGAAGAACTGATTGATGTCGTCGACGTGATCGATCTTACGTCGGCATCGAACGTCGCGCGGCTCGGTGAGATTGCGACGCAACTCAGTCAAGGCGATTGCTCCGAGTTCGCCGATGCCGATTGCGATTATATCATCTACGGCTATCTGATGAATTTGAATCGGTCGACGGGCGATCGGATTGTCGGCAAGAGCGAGGCGGTGACTGCCGACGTGAGCATTCGCGTCGTCGAGAAAAAAACCGGCAAGTGTGTGTTTGTCGCCAAAAGTCGCGGGGTCTCGAAAGCGCGCGCCGTCCGCGCGATCAATCTGATCAGGATCGGAAGTTTCGAGTTCAGCGAAGAGCAACTGATTGACGCGCTCGAAACAGCCGCCCGCGATATCGCAAAGCAGTTGAAGAATAATATTTGAGCGAGAATCCGAAGGGGCGCGGTGTCGATGAGAAAATTTTTTTTGGCGCTGATGATCGGATTGATGATCATTCCGACGTCGACGCAAGCCTACGGCGTGTTCTGGTACGATATGAATGCGGGGCTCGAGCAGTGGAAAAAAGTCGTGATCTTCCCGTTGGCAAATGCGTGGGCGCGCGATAAATTTTTGATCGATCGATCGGAGACGTCGCTGCTTTATTGGGAGAATAAGCATCTGATGGAGCGGTTTGAAAAAAAAATCCGCAACCTGCACACGATCCGATTGTCGCCGGACATTCGCGAAAAAGGCGAGATATTGATCGATAAATACGGCGTGTTGCTGCAAAAATATCCGTCGGAGCGCGCGCGTGCGGAGGCGGTGTTCGAGCAGACGGGCGCGGACATGTACATTCTGCCGACGTTCAAACAAAACAAGGTGCAGGTGGATATTTCGCCGCGCGTCGAAGTCGATCTCGAATTAAAATCTTGGACGGAGGAAAAAAACGGTCCCGACGGCGATAAAAAATACGACGAAAAAAAATGGACGGAGCATCACGTCATACCGGAGACGAAAGTTTATCTGCACATCATGGAGTTGGAGTTCGACGGCTACGACACCGAGGCGAATAAAGTTTTGACGTTTACGGACGCGCGTCGTGAGTACGGCGTCGACGAGAAGCATCAGTTTCGCAACATCACCAAATACATTCGCAAGGATTTCGGCGATATAAAAAGTCGCAAGCGCGCCGACAAGGGCAAGGCGGGCGAGCTCACGATCGGCTTTCAAAATTTGAAGGCGCCAAAAAATTTGGGGCTGGACGAGTTTGCACTCCGCGGAATATATTTTGCGACGCAAGTTGAGGCGCTCGACAATCTTGACGGCGTTCGGGTTTTGATCGACGGCAATGCTCCGACGACGCCGAATTATTACGTGACGGGCATGATAAATCGTTGGGAAATGAAGTCGACGTGGCACGCGCCTTATGCAACGGTGTCGTCGTCGTTGGAGAAAACCGAGAAGTCGAAGTGGACGGATAAAAACGGCAAGGAACATGAAAAGAAAACCTATTATTACAAAGACAAGATTACGGATCATTTGGGCGGCTGGTCGTTCTGGTTTTACGCCGGTGCTCAACTGCAATTGATTGATGCGCGGACGGGCGCGGCGGTGCTCTCGAAAAATTATTTGAACGGCAACGATAAAATTATGGACGCGTATCGCGCCGACCTCGACAGTTTTTATAAGGATGTCAAGGCATATTTAAAGACGCACTGAAACGATCCGCCCCACCCGACGGCTCAGCCGCTTTATAAGGGGCGACCGCCCCCGCATGGATCAGGCGGGCAAAAAAACAGGCTGAAGGGGCAGCGCCCTTCGGAAGCCCCGCAGGGAATCAGAGCGGGCTCGAATAATCGGGTTGAAGGGCAGCGCCCCTTCCGAAGCCCCGCAGGGATCATGGGTGGGCGG
>CALGGP010000153.1 GCA_937915885.1 uncultured Selenomonadales bacterium
GCGACCACCGAGATCTACACTCTTTCCCTACACGACGCTCTTCCGATCTATTTTTGCCAAGCAATTGATGAAAAAGTATTCGATCCCGACGGCGAAGTACGAAATTTTCTCCGACGCCGACTCCGCGCGGAGCTACGTCCGTCAGGAAGGCGCGCCGATCGTCGTCAAAGCGGACGGCTTGGCGGCGGGCAAGGGCGTAATTGTGGCGCAAACGGTTGACGAGGCGCTTGACGCCATCGACGAGATCATGACGCAAAAATCTTTCGGCGCGGCGGGCAATCGCATCGTCATCGAAGAATTTATGAACGGCGAGGAAGCGTCGTTGTTGGCGTTCACCGACGGGCGGACGGTTATCCCGATGATCCCGTCACAAGATCATAAGCGCGTCGACGACAATGATCAGGGACTCAACACCGGAGGCATGGGCTCGTATGCTCCCGCTCCGATTGTCGATCAGACCGTTCTCGACAAAGCGGTTGAAAAAATTTTAAAGCCGACGGTCGAGGCGATGTCGAAGGAAGGCAATCCGTATCGCGGGTGTTTGTATGCGGGGCTGATGATCGTCGACGGCGAGCCGAAGGTGGTCGAGTTCAATGCGCGCTTCGGCGATCCTGAGACGCAAGTCGTGTTGCCGCTCCTGAAAAGTGATCTCGTCGAGCTGATGATCGCTTGCGCCGACGGCACTCTCGATCAGAAAACCGTCGAGTGGAGCGACGAAAGCGCGGTGTGCGTGATCCTGGCATCGGGCGGTTATCCCAAGTCGTATAAAAAAGGATTCGAGATCGACGGGCTCAATAAGGCGAAGGCGCTCGGGGCGTTGATATTCCATGCGGGGACGGCGTTGCGCGACGGAAAATTGATCACGAGCGGCGGACGAGTGCTCGGCGTGGTGACGCTCGATCAAAATCTCCGCGCGGCGGTCGATAAAAATTATAAGGCGGTCGGCGTAATATCGTTTGAAGGAATGCACTTCCGTCATGATATCGCGGCTCGAGCCCTAAAAGTTTGAGTCTGTTTTTTTAGGGCGCCGCCTGCGCTCCCACCCACCGGTGGCGGCGCCCAACAGAGGACAGCATGCCCACCCCGCGCCGACGGCGCTAGGCACGCTCGACAGTGTTGCTATCAATAGGCGGGTGGGGAAAAAATCCGTCGGCGCCGTCTGTTCGCAAGGCGTTGTTGCCAATGAGATCGGAAGAGCGTCGT
>CALGGP010000154.1 GCA_937915885.1 uncultured Selenomonadales bacterium
CCGCCCGTGAAGCCGTCGGCTGTGAAAAAGGAGCGGGGCGCCAGCCGACGCGGGTAGGCGATGAGTTTTTTTCCCGCCCGTGAAGCCGTCGGCTGTGAAAAAGGAGCGGGGCGCCAGCCGACGCGGGTGGGAACCACGGGCTAATTTGGGCGCCGACCTCGGGGGTGGGGGCGTCGGCGGCGCCCCAAAAAAAACTTTGATCGGAGGCTGATCACATTGAAAAAATTTTTTACGGCATTGATGATAGGGCTGATGGTGTTAACGGTGACGGCGGGCTCGACGGTCGAGGCGTCGCGCGGGATCGAGGTGGCGGCAAAAATGTCGGCGCCGAAGGTGAATTTGAAAAAGGCTCCCGCCCCGAGCAAACCCGCGGCTCCGTCGACGCCGTCAAACAAATCGACTGGCACGGTCAATCAAAATGCGCCGTCGAGCGGAGGATTTTTCGGCAGTTTCGGCGGGATCGGCGGTTTCGCGAAGGGAATGTTGACGGGTGCATTGCTCGGCGCGGCAATCTCTTCGATCTTCGGCAGCGGCGCGGGCTTCATCGGACAAATCCTCGGGATGTTCTTCAACGCGCTGATGTTCTTCGCAATGTACAAATTCATCGGTTGGGCGTGGCGCAAATTCCGCAGCAGCGCCAACATCGGATAAAATTCCGCGCGGAGAATTGATCGGAGGTGAGTGCGGTGATCGAGCCGGCGACGATCGGATATTTTTTCGGCGGATTGGGCGGGGCAATCGCTTATGTATTTACGGCGATCGGCGTCGCGTCGGTGATGCGCGGCGAGATCGGATTGGAGATCGGGCTGTTGATGTTCGCGTGCGTGCTGATCTTCATCTTCACCTACCAACTCGGCACGCGCTCGACGGAGCGGCGCTATAATTTCGACAAGCACTGGCATGGTCGGCGCATGATTTTCGACCACGATCCGACGATAGATCTTGAGGCGCGGCGACCGCCGGATAATCCTTCCGAGGGTTACCGCTTGACGGGGGAGGGGACGGAATTTGATCGGAAAAACTAAAATCGACGAGCTGATTGCTCGCTATCCGACGCTGGAATGTTGCCGACAATCGATCGAAGATGCGCTCGAGATGATGATCGGATCGATCGGCTCGGGCGGCAAGATCATGACGTGCGGCAACGGAGGATCGGCGTCGGACGCTCAACACATCGTCGGCGAGCTGATGAAAGGATTTATCCTGCCGCGTTCGATCGAGCAGTTTAATAAAAAATTTTCCGCGCGGATTGATCGAGAAGCGCCGGCTCATGCGGAGTATCTCAAAAAAAATTTGCAATCGGCGATCCCCGCAATTTCGTTAGTGGGAGAAACGGCGCTGATGACGGCGTACTCGAACGACAAGGCGGCGGATTTGATTTTCGCTCAACAGGTACTCGGGCTGGGACGCTCGGGCGATGTATTATTGGCGATCTCGACTTCGGGCAACTCGGCGAATGTGATCTACGCAATCGAAACGGCGCGGGCGCTCGACATAAAAACGATCGGTTTGACGGGACGGACGGGCGGCAAGATGGCGTCGATGGTGGACGTGTTGATCGCGGCGCCTGCGAACGGCGCATACAAGGTTCAGGAATATCATCTGCCGATCTATCATGCGTTGTGCCTTGCGCTCGAGGCGGAATTTTTTGCTCACGATTGAGATGTTGTAATGAAAAACAGCCCATGATATTATTTGGTCGGTGTTTGGCAAAATACAACAGTTGGGGGATGCTCATATTGGGTGATGACAAAAATGTATGCAGTTTAAACGCATTCATCGACAAAAATTCAGCCGAAATTACAAAGGCTTATGAGGACTTCTTTCGACAGTGGCAACAGACACCAACAAATGATGAGTTGAAAAATGCTGTCATCGAACAGCCAAGCACGAGCATTAAAAGTCGTTGAGGCGAAATGCATGGAACGTGGAATGAAGACGTCAGAGATCGTTCGAGTGTTTCGATTTGTCCTCGGACTCAACAGTCGTGAGGCACTAGAAAATTTAAAGTTTCAACAGATTGTCATAAAGGTGTGGTATCTGCCCAACTTCCCGTTCATAATCTCAAAAAGAAAAGCTCCGAGTAAATCTCCGTCGAACGACGACACTGTTGATAATTTTGAAGACGTCATTATTCATTCTCTCGAGCAGTTTTATCGTCAAGCGTCATCAACTGCCGAAACCACAATCGCGTTGATGTATCAGATGGGCACTCACGAGTTGGCGCGACTGGTATTGAATACAGCAATTCGGAAAAATATTTGCTTTCGATCAACGATGTTTCTATAGCTCATATTTTACCGGCATCGTTCCGCCTGCTCATAGCAACTGTCGTTGCACGGTTGAGTATCGCGAAATTATTTTGCCGAACAAATATGAGTGGCTTGATTTTAAGGAGCTGTCGGAGTATGTCGGTAAAATGAGCCGGCATCGGACACAAGCACGCGAACTGATGGGATATCAATTGGTCGGACGTGCAAAACTCGATCGAACGGATCCCAACAAGGAATGGGAGGCTCTCATTACTCGGAAGATGAATAAATATAATTTAACGCGCGAGGATGCGATTGCGGACATCTACAGATCATCGATGACTCCCAATAAAGAAGTCAATAAAAGATTTGGATTGGAGTGATGGTGATGAAAGAGTACGCTTACAATTATTCGATTTGCAATCAGCCGGACGAAGATATATTCCGCAAGCAGTGCACAGCTTTAGTACAACATATTCCGGGACTTGAATCCGAAAGGCTTTTACAAGACGTCGACGGTACGCTCATTCAAATCTACCATCACAAGCGCGGTGAATTATTGGTTTGGAACGACATGCAGGTGGGTGGCGTTTACATCGAAAGCGACTTCGATATTGAACCGTACTTTGAGTAGCGATTACTCTCGGATAAAAAGACTGCGTCCACAAGGCGCACAGGGCGGGCGG
>CALGGP010000155.1 GCA_937915885.1 uncultured Selenomonadales bacterium
CCGACGCTTGGATTGGGCGCCTTCAACAGATCGAGCCGGGCGCCGTCGACGCGGGTGGGAGCCACGGGCTAATTTGGGCGCCGCACTCGGGGGGCGGGAGCGTCGGCGGCGCCCTCATAAATCCGTAACTCCGTCGCCCCAAAAACCGTCGCCCACAAAAAATTTTATTCGGTCTCCTGCATTCGCCTCTGCAAAGCCTTCTCGCCTTGCCTTCCGATATTCGCCAATATACCCACCGCCGCCATCGTCACTATCAACGACGTCCCGCCGTAGCTTATGAACGGCAACGGCACTCCTATCACCGGCAGCATTCCTCCCACCATCAGCAAATTCGCGATCGCCTGCCCCACCACCAATAACATTATACCCATCGCCAGCATCTGACCGAATATATCTGTCGCCTTATTCGCGATCCGCGCCGAGTATACCGCCAGCGCCGCGAATAATAAAAATACAAACACCGCCCCCAAAAATCCGTTCTCCTGACAGAAGATCGCGAAGGCAAAATCCGTATGCGCCTCCGGCAGATAATCATACTTCGATACGCCCACGCCCCAGCCCATGCCCGTCAATTCCCCCGAGCCGATCGCCGACATCGATTGCACGATCTGATATCCGTAGTTTTGCGCGTCCGACCACGGATCGAGCATTACCTTCAATCGATCAAGACGATAGGGCTGTTTCAAAATCATTATGATCGCCAAGCTCACGACCGTCCCGATCACCGCCAACAAACGCCAACGCACCAGCCCGACCACCACCATCATTGCGAACGGCACGCCCGCTATGATTGCGCCCGTCCCCAAATCCGGCTCGCGCTCCGTCAAAAACGCCATCACCATTATCAAACCCATTTGCGGCGTCAAAATTTCGATCTCGCGTCGATATCTCACCTGCACCGACAAATACGCCGCCATCAGCATTATCGCCACCAATTTTGCAAACTCCGCCGGTTGAAATTGCGTAAAGCCCAACGGCAACCATCGCCGCGCGCCGTTCACCGACGGTCCGATGAACAGCACCAAGATCAGCGACACCACCGTAAACAGCAATATAAACGGAATATATTTTCGCCACGCATGATAATCCATCACGAAGCAACAGCCGAACGCCAGCCCTCCGATCACGACGTTTAATATGTGCCTCTGCAGGAAAAAATACGGCGTGTTGTAATCCGCCTCCGCGATCACGAAGCTCGAGCTGAACACGTTGATCGTACCCAGCACCAGCAGGATCGCCATTATCCCGATCACCGCCTCCATGTCGTTCGTCCAGAAGCGTCGTCCCAAGGGCGGCGTTTTTTTGGTGTCAACCACTTTCAGCATTCTCATCCCTCACGTCCGATTATTGCGCCCCGATCTTACATTCCG
>CALGGP010000156.1 GCA_937915885.1 uncultured Selenomonadales bacterium
GCCGAAAACTTGATTGACGATTGAAGAATCGGTCGACGTGCTGATTGCTCAAGGCTCCTCGACCGATTCTTCAATCGTCAATCAAGTTTTCGGCGGCGCAGTGAATTTTTCATTGCTTGCGGATTTTGATTTGCTAAGGAAAGCCGTAAACGTGGCGGAGGATTTGAACTTGCCCGTTAAAGTCGGCAATGTCATTTGCACGGATTTATTTTACAACGACTACGACGACGTGAACGGTACCTTCGGCGACGGCAAGAATACTTTTAACGATAAACTTCGCCGTTACGGAATTTTGGCGGTTGAAATGGAAAGTGCCGCACTTTATCTTCATGCTGCCGCCGCGCAAGTTCAAGCATTGGCAATTTTCACGGTCAGCGACGATTTGTTGAGGCAAGAACGCTGCACACCCGAAGAGCGACAATCTTCCTTCAACGACATGATTAAAATCGCGCTCGAAACGGTGATTCAATGAGCAAGAAACTTAAAAAAACCAACGCCGCCCGGATTTTGGACGGGCTGGGCATTGACTACGAGATTAAAACTTACGAGGTTGACGAGACGGATTTATCTGCCGTGCACGTCGCCGAAGTTTCGGGATTGAATATCGAAATGATTTTCAAAACGCTGGTGGCTCGCGGCGACAAGACGGGAATAATCATGGCGGTTATCGGCGGCGGCGACGAACTCGATTTAAAAGCATTGGCGAAGGCGAGCGGAAACAAATCCGTCGAGATGATTGCGCTTAAAGAACTTTTGCCTTTGACGGGCTATGTGCGCGGAGGTTGTTCGCCGCTCGGTGCAAAAAAAAATTATCCCGTGTACTTAGACAGCCGCGCTTTGACTTTGGAAAAAATTTCTATCAGCGCGGGTCTTCGCGGGATGCAAATTATTTTATCGCCAAAGGATTTAGTTAGAGCCGTGAACGCGACGACCGCTAAGCTTGTTTTCTAGTCTTGAACTTCGGCTGTTCTGACAAGTTGAATTGCAAGTCGATTAGTGCACGGCGGATAATTGCGGGCGTGAGTTTATCGGGCGGCAATCTTTTTTCTAACATGACCAATTTCAACACGTCAGCAGACTCTTCATCGCCGAAGCGGATATGGCTCGCAAGATTTTGGATAAGCGACGTTCGCGCCGAGTCAATCGCATCGAGGGTACACTCCGAGCGCATATGCGGCATTTGTTTAAGCAAAAGCTTTTGTGCGTCCTGCGTCTTGAGCCATGGCGTGTCATAAAAAATATCGAACAGCTTTTTAACCATTGTCTTGCGCTCTTTTATGCGGCACACCTCACAAAACATTTCGGCTGGCGGGCAAAGGGTATTGCACTTGGCGCATTTATGCCACTTGTTTGCAAAACGAAATTTCTGAGCTTTGGCTTGCGATAACAACGCATTTAAAACGGTTGTGCGAAATTCAGCGTCGGAAAATTTTTCTGCCTGCTTTTCGCAACGTTTAATTTCTTCGTCCGTTAAAGTCACATCTTCAAGCTTGACGCTGGCTTCGTCGACCTGCGCGGGCTGATTTTTTTTTGGCGGCATGTCGTCGACTTGAAAACTTTTAGCGATTCGGATTTCCTTAACGAGCGGTTCTTCCTTCCCAAAATTTTCGTTAATCGCATCGATAATTTCTTCAGCAAGAAATTTCAGCTGGTCTTTGAAGGCGGAACTTTTCACGCTAACTAAAAGGGTATTGTGCTCAATGCCGACGGGCTTAACCTGCGCGGCAATGCTTTCGTCGACAAGTTCGCTCCAATTATTAATTATTTCACTGCACAGAAAAGTTTTGTAAGTGGTCGCGCCGAACGAACGAATTTGTTCATGGAGCACTTGGTCAATCTCAATCATTCAATCAGCTCCCCTGCCTCCACTGAAAAAAATTTACCAAAACTTCGCGACGGAAAATAGGCGCGGTCAGTTGCCGTTATCAGCGTCTGAATTTTTTCGCGGCAAAGGAATTCGAGTAACATTTCGCGGCGATTAGCGTCCAATTCGCTCATCACGTCATCGAGTAGGAGCAAAGGGTATTCGCCCGTTTCCGATTTTAAGAATTGCAACTCGGAAAGTTTCAAGGCAAGTGTCGCTGTCCTTAACTGTCCTTGCGAGCCGTAAAGTTTTAACTCTCGTCCGTTGACGAAGAATTTCAAATCGTCGCGATGTGGTCCTCTGCTTGTTAAACCGTTGCGCACGTCGTCTGCTCGTCGTGTTCGCAATAGCTTAAAAAAATTTTCTGCAAGGTTTTCTTCGGAATCAAGCCCGCGCATGTCATAGACAACTGATAAATTTTCATCATGCCCCGAAATTTTTTGTTGTATAGAGTTTGCCAGGAAATTTAATTTATAAACCGAACTTAGACGTTTGCTTAAAATTTTTTCGGCGGCAAAAGCAAGTTGTTCGTCCCAAAGGTCAAGTTCGGTCGCATTTGAGGATTTGTCACGAATTTTTTTTAGCAAGATATTTCTCTGTTCGACGAGGCGATTATACTTTAGCAAATTCATAAAATAAATCGGCGTAGCTTGCGAAATTTGCGCGTCCAAAAATTTTCTTCGTACTATCGGAGAACCCTTAAACATAAATAAATCTTCGGGCGAGAAAAATACCGACGTAAATTTGCCGATTAGTTCACGGGGACGAATCGGATTGGCGTCAAGTAAAATTCTGCGCCGCCGCTCGGCAGAAATTTCTATCGCCAACTCATGAGAAACGCCCGCCTTGAAATATTTTATGCGGATAATCGCAGTGCCTTGACTCCAACGAATTAATTCCGATTCCTTGCCAGCCCGACTGCGCAGGAGCGACGCGAAATTAATCGCCTCAAGGATATTTGTCTTGCCCTGCGCATTACGTCCTATAAAAATATTTATCGCGGTGTAGGGTTGGAAATTTATTTTAGCAATGTTGCGCCAGTCTTCAAGATAAATTTCAGCGACATGCATTTAAGCTCTAACCGGCGTGGCAATGTAAATGTAGTTATCGTTATCTGGTTCAGTAAACGCGGCGGGGCTGTAACGGTCGTTAAGCTCAATATTAACCTGCTTAGCGTCGATAATCCGCATTACGTCGACTATGTAATTGACGTTGAAAGAAATCTCCAGCTCTTCGCCCGCAACTTGCGCCTCAACATTTCTAATCGCGTCGCCAATTTCTGGTGAGTTCGAGGAAATTTCAATGCCGTCGTTGTTGATGACAAATTTAACCGTGTTGTACTCCGTTTCCTTGGACATAAGCGAGACAAATTCGACCGCATTTTTAAATTCCAAGGTGTCAACCTTAACTTGAGTGGTGCTCGACGCGGGAATAACTCTGTCGTAGGGAGGGAACGTGCCCTCGATAAGCCGCGAATTCACGAAGACATTATCAAATGTAAAAGTCAGATAGCGTGTCGAATAATTAATTGTGACGTAATTTTCCACGTCCTTAGGGTCAATCCTAAGCATAATCCCGCGCAAAGTCTCAGCCGGCACGACAAAGTTGCAATCGTTGTAAGCGTTCGCGAGCTGCTCGGAGGCTAAAGCTAAGCGATGAGTATTAGTGGCGACTAGTGAAATTTTATCGCCCTTAATCTCAAAACAACAGCCAGTAAACACAGGGCGCGTATCGTCTTTGGAAACGGCAAAAACAGTTCTGCGAATCAAATTCCTAAGCGCAGTCGTGCGAATCTTAAACGAGCTGTCAGTTTCGGGCGTTTTGACTTTTGGGAAATCGCCCGCTGCCATAGTCAACAGTTGAACATTTGCGCCGCCCGATTCAATCGATAAAGTGTTATTGCTGTCCTCGTCAGAAAAAGTAATTGTATCGTCAGGCATGTTGCGCACAAATTCTTGAAAACGTTTGCCGCTTACGACGGTCTCGCCGGATACTTCGGTATTTACGGGAATGCGTGTGATAATCCCTGTAGAAAAATTATTCGCTTGCAACTCAAGCATGGAGCCTTCCGCCTTGAGGTAAATGCCAGCTAAAATAGGCGTCATCGGTTTGACGGCAACTGCCTTTATCACAAATTGCAGAGCCTCAGTTAAATCATTTTTGTAACAGCTAAATTTCATTTTCCTGCCTCCTTTAATAGCCGCTGTATTGTATATCATTTGAAAAGATTTGACAAACGATTTTAACGTATTAAAATAAGCTTGCCTCCTTAGCAGATAGAAATGTATGAGCAAGCAAAAAATTTTTGAGGAGGAATATATTTTGGGCACAACGGCAGTCATCATCGCGGCGGGCAAAGGACAGCGCACCCGTCAGGACATTCCGAAGCAATTCATCAACGTCAAAGACAAACCGATCCTCATCTACACGCTCGAGGCGTTTCAGAATCATCCCGAGGTCGAAAATATTGTGGTGGTGTGTCTCGACGGTTGGCAGGACATTCTCCGCGCCTACGCTCGTCAGTACAACATCGACAAGCTCAAAAAAATAGTCAACGGCGGGACGACCGTGCAAGAGTCTCTTCGCAACGGTGTGTTCTCGCTCGACGATCTCTGCGCCGAAGACGACGTTGTGATCGTGCATGACGGGATTCGGCCGTTGGTTGAGGATTCGGTGTTGAGCGACGTGATAGCGACGTGTCGAAAGCACGGCAACGGAGTTACTTCGCTGCCGTACAACGAGCAGATATTCAAGCGCAAGGACGATATCAGCACCGACGAATACATTCCGCGCGAGACGCTCCGTCGTGTGTCGACGCCTCAGGCGTATAAATTCGGGAAGTTGCGTTGGGCGTATCAGACGGCGTTTGAAAAAGAGATCGGCATTTACGGCTCGTCATACACGAACACGATGATGGTTGACTTGGGCGAGACGCTGTATTTTGCGGCGGGCTCGGAGCGCAACATCAAAATCACGACGGTTGAGGATATCGAGCTGTTCAAAGCGTTTTTGAGCCTCAAGCGCGATGCGTGGCTCAAGTGAGGTGTGATGATGTACATCGACAATCAACTTTACATCGACGACGTTGATCGATTGGCGGCGCTCGAGTTGCCGTGGTCGAAACTCGACGGGAAAAAAATTTTGTTGACGGGCGCGACGGGCATGATCGGCACAACGCTGGTCGACGTGCTGATGAAGAAAGGCAACGTAAAAATTTATGCGGCGGGTCGGAAGATCAAATCGGCGGAGGAACGCTTCAAAAATTATTTTGGCGACAAAAATTTTGAGTTTCTGCCGTTGGACGTGAATGCGATCGATGTCGACGGACTGATTGATCGCAAGCTCGGCGTCGACTATATTATTCATGCGGCGAGCAACACTCACCCCGTGCAATACGCGACCGATCCCGTCGGCTCGATTATGTCAAACATTCTCGGGACATATAATCTGCTCGAGTACGGGCGGCGGGCTTCGATCGAACGATTTGTGTTTGTGTCGAGCGTGGAGATTTACGGTCAGGCGCGCGGCGATGATTCCTTCGACGAAAAATATTGCGGTTACATCGACTGCAACACGATGCGGGCGGGATATCCCGAGGGTAAACGTGCGGGCGAGGCGCTCTGTCAAGCGTACATCTCGAAATATAAGATGGATATCGTGATCCCGCGTTTGAGTCGGTGCTACGGTCCGACGATGCGGCTTGACGATTCAAAAGCGATGTCGCAATTTCTGATGAACGGCGTCCGTCGAGAGGATATCGTATTGAAGAGTGAGGGCTTGCCGCAATTCTCGTACTGCTACTCGTCTGATGCGGTCGGCGGACTGTTATACGCGTGGCTGATTGGAAAATGCGGCGAGGCGTATAACGTATCGGATTCGAGCGAAATTTTGTCGTTGAGGCAGATCGCGGAGTATATAGCGGGGCTGGCGGGCAAAAAAGTCGTGTTCGAGATTCCCGACGCGGTGCAATCGGCGGGCTACTCGAAAGTCGTCAAAGGCGTGATGCTCAACGACAAACTGAGAGCGCTCGGTTGGACGCCGCATGACGATACGCGCTCGGGCGTGAAGAAGACGATAGAAATTCTGCGCGGGCTCGTGTGAGTTTTGAGCGCGAGGATAAAGATGGCGCCGCCGACGCTCCCACCCGTCGAGGTCGGCGCCCAACTTAGCCCGTGGTTCCCACCCGCGCCGACGGCGCCTCTCGTTTCAAAACGCAGCGGGCTACGAAAGCGGACGTCAAGATTCCCGCTTCGCGTCGGCGGCGCTCGCCGGTTATTTTGAAAAAAGTTTTTCAAGGGCGGGTGGGGGCGGTGGGCGGCTCGAAAAATAATTGTGATGAAAAAGTATGCGTTTGATCTCGACGGGACGGTGACGACGGTTGAGACGCTGCCGTTGCTCGCAAACGAATTGGGGCTGTCGACGGAAATAAATTTTTTGACGGCGCTCACTCTCAACGGCACGATCCCCTTCGATATTTCATTCCGATTGCGATACTCCATCTTGAAAGAAATTCCATCGGAGCGCATTGCGGAGATCATGGCGACGGTGCCGCTCAATGTTGAGATCGAAAAATTTATTCGTGAGCATCGCTCGGAATGTGTGATCGTCACCGGCAATTTGGATCGATGGATCGAACCGATCTCCGCGCGGATCGGTTGCGAAATTTACGCGTCGACGGTCGAGGACGGACGGTTGAATGTGCTCGACAAAGGCGCGGTGATCCGTCGATTAAAAAAAACCGTCGATCGAGTGATCGCGGTCGGCGAAAGTTTTAATGATGTGTCGATGATGGAGGCGGCGGACGTATCGATCGCCTTCGGCGGAGTGCATCGCCCGATTGATGCCGCCGTTTCGACCGCCGATTACGTTGTGTTCGACGGCGCGACACTTTGTCGGCTGTTGAGTGCGTTAGCGGCGGAGTGAGCGATTGAGCAGGGCAGTATAGGCGGGCGTCCCTCCGCACAAATCCGAGATCAAAAACGCCACGCTCGAGACGATGATCAGCGCCAACAAATGTGTAAAGCTCCCCGTCAACTCCATGATCAAAATGCTCCCCGTCACCGGCGCTTTCACCACCGCCGCGAAATAGCCCGCCATCCCGAAGATGATGAACAGCGTCGCCCACTCGTAGCCGAATACGCCGACTGTCGAGCCCGCGATTGCAAAAATTTCTCCCGCCAACGCTCCCAATACCAACAACGGCAAAAAAATTCCGCCCGGCGCGCCCGTGCCGAAACACACCATCGTAAATAAAAATTTCATCACGAATAATGTGATCAGCATCGACGGCATGACGTCACCGCGCAATAAGTCATCGACCAGCACGTTGCCGCAACCGAGCACTTCGGGCAAATACAAGCCGATTATTATCGACAATGTCAACGGGATCAAAAATTTTTTGAGCCCCGTTATTTTTATGCGCGCGTAAACGTCGAGCGACGCCAACAACGCCCGAGTGAACAGCGCGCCGAGCACTCCCGTCATCGCGCCCAACGCCGCAAAGCTCATAACGAAATCGAACGGCGCCGACGCGAGAGTCGAGAGCATGTCGAGAGTCGGGACGGTCGAGATCAACGGACGCGAGCTCAATACCGGAGTGATCGCCTCGAATACCGGTCGCACGCCGAAGACCAACTCCACCACCGCCGACGCGCTCACCGCCGCCGTCATCGATACCGTCAACAGCTCCGACGAAAATTTTTTGTGCAGCTCCTCGACGCAAAAGATCACGCCCGCCAACGGCGCATTAAAAATGGCGGCAAGCCCCGCGCCCGCGCCCGCCGTCAATAAAAATTTCCCCTCGAATTTCGGGTGGCGACCCAATATCCCGTTGAGGAACATTCCGACGCACGCCCCGAATTGGACGCTCAAGCCCGCGCGTCCGAGCGACATGCCCTCGCCTATCGCCAACACCGACATCAAAAATTTTGTCGCGATTAATCGGATCGGCTTCGTCATCGACATCGAGCCTTGGAGAATGCCTTTGATCTGAGGGACGCCGCTGCCTGCAATTTGCCCGTCGCGTTCGATCGCCTTCGATATCAAAAATGCCGTCGAAAAAATGATCGCGATCGTCAACAGCCAATCGAGCGGATCGGTCTGAAACTTTAATCGTTCGAGCCACATCGGGCGGTAAATGTCCGCCGCGTCGATCAAAAATCGAAACGCCGCTATGATCGTCCCCGTCACCAGCCCGACCATCAGCCCTTCGACAAACAATCGCAATCGGAAGCGCCGACGCACCGTCAAAAATTCGCCCATCAGTAAATATTTTTGCCGCTGAATATCTCGATCATCTCGCGGCGCAAATTCGACGATATCTCCAGCCGCGTCTTCGGCGGCAACTCGTGCGAATCCGTGTTGAATAAATAATTCTGCAGCTCAAGCTCCTTGACCAGCATGCGCGTGTGAAACAAATTCGCCTGATACATATTCACGTCCACCGCATCGTAAATGTCCAAAATCTCGTCGCTGATGTACTCCTGTATCGATGTCATCTTGTTATCGATGAAAAGTTTTTTGCCAGTCACGTCGCGCGTAAAGCCCCGCACTCGATAATCCATCGTGATGATGTCCGAATCGAATTGCCCGATCAGAAAATCAAGCGTCTGCAGCGGAGTGATCTCGCCGCACGTCGACACATCGATATCCACTCGAAACGTCGCCAGACTCGTCTCCGGATGATACTCGGGGTAGGTGTGGACGGTGACATGACTTTTGTCGAGATGCGCAACGATCGTCTCGCGTTGGTTCCGATTGATCGGACGCTTCTGACCGGCGCTGATCGCCGCCTCCTCCGCGATCAGGATTGTCACGCTGGCGCCCTGCGGGTCGTAATCCTGGCTCGAGATGTTGAGGATTCGCGCGCCGATCATTTCCGTGACGGTCGTCAAGATTTTCGTCAAACGCTCGGAATTATACTGCTCGTCGATGTATTTGACGTAGTCGTGTTGATCGCGTTGCGACTTGGCGTAGCAGATGTCGTAGATGTTGAAGCTGAGCGACTTGGTGAGATTGTTGAAGCCGTAGAGCTTGAGCTTTTCTTCCAACGAACCAATCCTCCTCAAAAGATTTTAATGGGCGCCGCCGTCGCCCCCGCCCCCTGAGCGCGGCGCCAACGGAGGCTGCAGTTCCCACCCGCGACGGCGGCGCCTTTCTATCGGGCGGGCAAAACATTATTAAAGCCCCGGAGGAGCTCCGAGGCTGAATATTCATTTTGGGTGGTGGAGGCAAGGGGGCTCGAACCCCTGACCTCATCGCTGCCAGCGATGCGCTCTCCCAGCTGAGCTATGCCCCCGCTCAACGTCAATGATTGTATCATAAAAATTTTCCCTGTCAAGATTTTTTTAGTCGAAAGGGATTGCGTGATTGCTCGCGATGGTGTATACTATGCGACAGGTGAAAAGGCAATGAAAGATTTGCGGTTGAATGAAAGAAATTTGAGGTGAGAGTGTGTTGAGAGGCAAATTCAGTAAGATGATTGCGTCGTTGCTCGCGGGAGCGTTTGCATTGACAATGCCGTTGACGGCGGACGCAAAGCGCGTGCACGATCCGAAGGTCGACACGAAGGTTGAATCGCGACACGATGACGCCAAAAGTCGGACGCTCAATCTGACGACGAAAGAAAAAGTCGAGCGCAATCGCGCAAGTCTGAAGGAGCGCATCGACGCGATACTGCATCCGAGCACGGAAGATGAGATACTGCCGCCGCTCGAGGAGTCGGAAGAAGAATGGTCGGAGGAGTGGTCTGACGATGTCGAATTCACGGTGCCGACAACGTTATCGGCGCTCGACCCGTCGATCATCGGGACGCCGATGGCGAGTCAAAATCAATGCGTGCGGTATCTGTTGAGGAACAATCCGAATCCGAATATCGCGGTGTCGGCTGAAGAGATCGTGCAGCTGTATTATGAGGAAGGCGCGCGCGAAGGAATCAGACCGGACGTTGCATTGTGCCAGGCGTTTAAGGAGACGGGCTTTTTCCGCTACGGCGGGACGGTGACGCCGGATCAGAACAATTATTGCGGGCTCGGGACGACGTCGGCGGTGGTGAAGGGCTCGTATTTCCCCAACCCGCAAATCGGAGTGCGCGCCCACATTCAACATCTGTTGGCGTATTCGTCGACGCGTCGTCCTTCGACGGCGATTGTCGATCCGCGCTATTCGATCGTTCGGAAGGCTTACGGCAAAAAAACGCTCGGCAATTGGGAGGATCTCAACGGGCGTTGGGCGGTGCCGGGTAAGGAGTACGGGCAACAAATTCTGTCGATGTTCAACGCAATGCTTCATCAATGAATTTCAATCGAACACAAAAAAGGGCGGCACTCGCGCGAAGGCGGGCGTCGCCAATTTTTTTCGAGCGCCGATCAAGATTGCCCGAGCATGTTGAGGAGTGCGGCGCCGTTGTCGGCGACATTCCCGCCGTCGATGACGGTATCGATGACGCGCGCGTGAGGATCGGGATTGATCGAGCGGGTTTTCGTCTGCGAAACGATTTTGCCTTGGGCGTCGGTGACAGTCACGAGCACGGAGCCGTCAGACATAATTTGCGTCATAGTCGTCGTGCCTTCGGCGCCGTCAACCGCCTCGTCGTAATCGGCGGCGCGCCCGTGCTTGAGATTGTCGAGCATTTTCGAGAAGACGGCGGAGGCGTTTTCGGTGTCGCTCTTCTGCGGGTTGAGATTGAGATTGTTTGAGAGGCTATTGATTGCGTTGACAGTCATAATGTTTCCTCCGATCACAGTTTGACGTTTGCGGTGTTGAGCATGCCCAACAAATATTCTGCGGGGATGCCGACGATGACCGGCTCGGGCTTGAGCGCGTCGTCGAGCCCCGCCGCCTTCGCCTGCTCCGCGCGGACGACTGCCTTTCGAGTGCTGAGCTCCTTCAATTGTTGGACGTTGAGGAACATCTCTTGTTGCAGTTCGAGAATGTGTTTCGAGCGCTTACGCCGCGTCGTCCAATAACTGTCCTGCGTCGACTCGAGCGACGATTTTTTTCGCGACTCCACGATTGCCCGCGATATTCTTCCTTCGATGCGCCGAAACTGTGAACGGCAAAGTGCTCGAGCTTGGGCGTCAAGCCCGTCCTGAGATCGGGCGTCGAGAGAATATCGGCAATCGAATCGAGCACCCAAGCCTCGTACTCGGGATCGGCTTGCATCGCCTCATAGCCCTTGTCGGAGATCACAATCGTCTCGTTGTCGAGCCAATGCGTTGGATTGACGGGCATCGATTGAATTTTATCGACGACATATTGTTTGTACTCGTCGAGAGACATATCGGACGGATCGACGGTTTTATTTTTGAGCGACTGAAGAATGTCGTCGTAGGATTGAGCGCCGAGCGCGCGGTTTATGTCGGTGATTTTGCGATTGAGCGAAGAGAGAACGGTTGCAGTTTTATTGATGGCGTTGCCGCCGACGAAAATCTCATTGTTCATGGCTTGATCTCCTGCAGCGTTAATTTTTACGGCGTATCGGGTAACTCGGCGAAATCGTTCGGGTAAAATTTTTTGAGCTCGTGCTTATGTTTGGTGTAATCCATGATCGTGAAACCGGTGCATTCGTTTGTGCGGTCGTCGTAGTGCACGAGAATGTACGGATGCTCCTCCTCGACCGACGAGAGCCAACGGTCGGCGTAATGCACGTGCATCACGTCAAACTCTTTGCTGTATTTATATATGGGATGCTCTTTGGACGCGGGCATCGTAGATCAGCTCCTCATCTTTATACGGCTCATCAATTACTCGGCGCGCATACCAAGTGACCACTCGAAACGGTCTTATTTCGACTTCGACGATTATTCCGACGCCCTTCAATTTTTGATCTTCGCCGAAGGGAACCGCCGCCAGATCGAAATACCTCCAACGGTTGACGAATTTCTTATCCTTAAGAATGAATCGCGGATGCTGTAAAGTGTATTTGACTTCGTCTTCAATGGCGACGCGGATCGCTGCATCTTTGTCGGCATGATCGCTTATTATGTGGTCGTTCATATCAATTTCTCTCAACACGATTTCGTTGCCGAGCGGATCGGTTACCTTCCAACGAATTGCATTTTCGTCCATCGCCGATATCCTCAGACAGTCGGCAATTTATTGTTGTTGGCGAGCATCTCGAGTAGCGCGTCCGAGCCGCCCGACGGTTTGACGAGCAAATCATCTTTCGACGCTTCCTCCATTGACTGCAACATTCCGATCTGCAGGCTTGCGATCTGCATCTGCACACGCTTCTGCTGATAGACTTTCGCCTGTTGAGCATACTCTTCGGCGCGTTCCGCGCGACTGATCCAAAACGCATTCTGCGACTCGATCTCGAAAATATCACGCGCGTTTTCGAGACTGCCTCCGAACATCTTGCTGAACATATTCGAGACGTAATCCTGCGTGTCGTCGAAACTGAGCACGGAATAATTTCCGACGCTCCCCTGATTGAACAGATCATCGATCAATTGACGGCTGCGGGCAATCGCGTCGAGCACAAACTGTTCGTGCGCGGGATCGTCCTTCATCTTGAGCCAGCCCGCGTCGCTGATGTTAATCGCCTGCTCGTCGAAGGGGCGCGTCGCGTGGAACGGAATATCATCGATTTTGGCGGCGATATAAACTTGATACTCGGTCATCGTCATTTGAGTAATGGCTTGCCCGTCGCGTGTGGCGGTCTGCTGCATGCTGACCGATTTGAAGGTGGCGCTGTAGGAGAGTGCGCTGATGTTATTGTCCGCCATGGTGTTGACGAGATTTTTGAAGAGCGCGGAACTTGCACCGGAGCCGAGCGCGTTTTTGAGTTGGACGGTTGGATTTTGCATAGAAATTTCTCCTCCTTTGCAATTATATCGATGATCGGCGCAAAAAAATAAATATCTCGCCCGCCCTTTGGAGGTTGCCGTCGTCGCCCGATCCCTGCGAGGCTTTTTTAGCGCCGTCCAC
>CALGGP010000157.1 GCA_937915885.1 uncultured Selenomonadales bacterium
CCGCCCACCCACCCTATGTTCTTTTCAAGAACCAATTTATTTGAAGAGCACGAGATAAACCGTCAACGCGTCGTCCGCCTCCAAAAATTTTTCGATCGCGATCTTCGCACAATCCAACGCGATCTCATGCGGCACGCCGTAAATCCCCGACGAGATCAACGGAAATGCTATCGATTGACAGCCTTTCGCTTTCGCCAACTTCAACGAGTTCGTGTAGCAGTTCCATAACAACGCCGTCTCACCCTCCGAGCCGCCGCGCCAGATCGGTCCCGCCGTATGAATGATGATCTTCGCGTCGAGATCGAACGCCGGCGTCGACACCGCCTCCCCCGTCCGAATCGGCGCCACCTGATTGCACGCCGCACGCAATTTTTTCGAGCCCGCCGCGCGGAAGATCGCCCCGCATACGCCGCCGCCCTCGAGCAGTTTAGTGTTCGCCGCGTTGACGATCGCATCGACTTTCAACTTCGTGATGTCGCCGTGAATTATTTCAAACGACATTTTTAATCGCCTCCAAAATCGTTTTCGATCATTGTATCATCGATCGAAATGTAGTACAATGCGGGCGTGATTTTTTTTTGCCAATGAAAGGAAGGTAATTATGTCAGCAGTGGTAATAACCGGCACGCAATGGGGCGACGAGGGCAAGGGCAAAATCGTCGATTATCTTGCCGCGCGCGCCGACGTCGTCGTTCGATTCCAGGGCGGCTCGAATGCCGGTCACACCGTCACCGTCAACGGCGAAGAATATAAATTGCGTCTGCTGCCGTCGGGCATTTTATATCCGAAGACGAAGTGCGTGATCGGCAACGGGGTGGTGCTCGATCCGGCGGTGGTGCTCGAGGAGATGGACGCGATGAGCTCGCGCGGGATCGACGTGAGCTCGATCAAAATTTCCAACCGCGCGCACGTCGTGATGCCGTATCATAAATTGATCGACGAGCTCAACGAAAATCTCCGCGCGGAGAATAAGATCGGCACGACCAAGCGCGGGATCGGACCGTGCTACATCGACAAGGACGATCGGATTGGGATTCGCGTCTGTGATCTTATCGATCGGGAAGAATTTGCGTCGAAGTTGAAAACGATCCTTCCGATGAAAAATTTGATCCTCGAGAAAGTTTATAATCATGCGCCGCTCGACTTCGATGCGATTGTCGACGAGTACTCGGGCTATGCTCAACGGTTAGAGCCGTATGTTTGCGACACGATTTCGCTGTTGAATGATCAGCTTGATTGCGGCAAGAAGATATTGTTTGAAGGCGCGCAGGCGACGATGCTCGACATTGATTACGGGACGTATCCTTATGTGACGGCGAGCCATCCGATCAGCGGAGGCGTGGGCGTTGGAGCGGGCGTCGCGCCGAAAAAAATTGATTGCGTCGTCGGAGTGGTCAAGGCGTATTGCACTCGAGTCGGCGAGGGTCCGTTCCCGACGGAGCAGTTGAATGCGATCGGCGACAAGCTCAGAGAGTGCGGGCATGAGTTCGGGACGGTGACGGGTCGTCCGCGTCGAACGGGCTGGCTTGATGCGTGCGTGGTGCGATACGCGGGGCAATTGAGCGGGATCGATTACATGGCGGTGACGCGGCTCGACATTCTCGACAGTTTTGACGAGATCAAGATGTGCGTCGGCTACAAACTCGACGGTCGACTGTTGAATGAGATTCCGGCGTCGCTGAAAATTTTGGCGCGTGTCGAGCCGGTCTACGAGACATTTGAAGGTTGGCGCGAGCCGATCAGCGATATCAGATCGTATGACGAGCTGCCGTCGAAGGCAAAAAAATATCTCGAGCGGATGTCGGAGGTGACCGGCATCGGGCTCGGGATCGTATCGGTCGGTCCGAACAGAGATCAAACGATCGTCTTGAAAGAAATAATTTGAAGAACGACGATTCGCCTGATTGGTAAGTATGCTCTCGAAAAAGTATCTGCGCGACGTGCCGTTGCCGCTCGATCCGGCGCGATCGTCCAAGCAAACATGTTTAGCGGGATCGTCTCGAACGTTTTCACCAAAAAGCTCAATGATGCGAGCGTTTATAAATTTTACAGTGCGCAGAAATATCCCGATCTCATGCACCCGAAAGGCGGCGTCGGTCTCGAAGTCAAGGCGTCCAACAAACCGCTTAAGGGCGGCGAAGGGTACAACGGACACAGCGGCTGGCACATCATAGTTTGCTATCAGATTTTTGACGACGGCGAAATCGAGTTCACGCAAGTTGAGATCGCAGAGCTCGTCGGCTATGAGTGTACCGCCTCCGATTGGAAGTATCTCGGCAGTCGAAGGAACATCAACGAGTCTCAACGCACCGAAACTTACGTGACGAACGGCGTCGGAACCGCAAAGTTGCGCGACGGCTCGTTATATCTCAATCCCGAATACGTCAAAATTACTCCGGCATTGAAAAGATATCGAACAAAACTTGCCGCTCAACTTCCGATTCCGTTTTATTCGCCCTTTGCGGATTGATCGGCTGTTGATCATCATACAGCGCGGCGAGCTTCGGGATTGCCTCCCGCGCCATCGAATAAAATGCGGCGTCCTTTTCGATACCGATGCACTCAAAACCAAGCCGATGCGCCGCCGCCAAAGTCGAGCCGCTTCCCGCGAACGGATCAAGGATCACTCCTTCGCCCAACGGTAGCGCCGCGCGGACGATTTTCCTCATAAATTCTTGCGGCTTAACGCTCGGGTGCGGCGCGATATCTCGTTCGAGCGACGGAGTTCTTCCGCTTTCGATCAGATCGCAAAACGGTTGATCGACGGACGGACGACGGAGGGCTCCCGCTTTCCAACGACGTAAATTTTCGGCGACGGTTTTCTCCGACAACGGCTTTCGATACAAGCCCCAAGGCTCCCACATGCCCTTCGGGATCACGGAGACTTCGTCAAACTCCCGTTCGGAACCTTTAGGTCGGTCGCCGCCGCGCAATGTCGAGACCGTCCGAATGATCTCACCGCGACGTTCAAAGCCGGCGTCTCTCATCGCGGCACTCAAAATATCCGACAGCAACGGCGTCGACGCGATGAAAACATGCCCGCCCGGCACCAAAATTCTCAACGCAAGGCGCGCCCATTCATTGAAAAACGTAAAAACTCGTTTGCGCTCGAGGGGATCATCGTTGATGACGGAAAAACGCGGCAAAGGCTGTCGAGTGCAACCGTCAAACGTCGGCGGTTGACGCCAGACTCCGCCGCCCGAGCCGTCGCGTCGTCGCGTCAATTCTTCGTCGGTATACTCCTTTACGCCGTAAGGCGGATCGGTGACGATCGCCGTGATTCCGTTTTCGGATTGAGCGCTCATCCAATCAAAACAGTCGGCATTGATCAAAGTATAGGGCATTCGCCGGTTCCTCCGAAATTTTTTCGATCAGTGCGATTGAACGTCTTCAACTTCGTCCTCCGAGTCGTCCGATTCGGAGTTATTTTTTTTTAACTGCATCACCAACACCGCCGCGAAGATCGCCAGCCCGATCACGTCCGTCAAAAGCCCGGGCTTTATCATCATCAAGCCGCCGCCGCCGAGGATTAATCGCTCAATCATCGACATCGGACGCGCCAAATATCCGATCAGCGACGACGACAGCGCGATCATCCCCACGACCGCCGTCACCAACGATAGCATCAGCCCGCCCGTCACGCCGTCGATCAACAAAAGCTCCGGATTCAACACGAACATGTACGGGATGATGAACGCCGCAATCGCCAACTTCGACGCGTTGACGCCCGTCTTGAGCGCGTTGCCGCCGCTGATGCCCGCCCCCGCGTACGCCGCCAACGCCACCGGCGGTGTTACGTCCGCGATGATCCCGAAGTAGAACACAAACATGTGCGCCGCCAAAATCGGCACGCCCAATTGCAACAGAGCCGGCGCCGCGATCGTCGACGTGATGACGTAATTTGCCGTCGTCGGCACGCCCATCCCGAGCACGATCGCCGTCAGCATCGTGAAGAACATCGACGGCAACATCAGCCCGCCCGACAGCTCGAGCAGCCCCGACGCCATTTTCAAGCCGACGCCCGTCTTCGTCACCACGCCGATTATGATCCCCGCCGCCGCGCACGCCACCAGCACTCCGAGCACGCCCTTGGCGCCCTTCTCGAGCCCGTTGACGATCTCGATCGGTTTCATTCGCGTCGACTTCCGCAGCGCCGAACACACTATCGACAACACCATCGCCACCAACGCCGCCCGCATCGGAGTGTAGCCGCTCACCAATAAATATACGATTGTGATCAACGGGATCGCCAGATGTCCGCGCTCACGCAAAATTTCTCCGAACTTCGGCAGTTGATCGCGCGGGATTCCTTTCAAATTATTGCGCTTCGCCTCGAAATGCACTCCCAACCACACGCCCAAAAAATATAACACGGCGGGAATGATCGCCGCCTTGACGATTTCGATGTAAGGGATTCCGACGAACTCCGCCATCAAAAACGCCGCCGCGCCCATCACAGGCGGCATCAATTGTCCGCCCGTCGATGCTGCCGCTTCGACCGCACCCGCAAAATTTTTGTGGTAGCCGAGCTTTTTCATCATCGGGATCGTCAATGAGCCCGTGCCGACGACGTTTGCGACCGACGAGCCGCTCACCGTCCCCATCAATCCGCTCGAAAGAACAGCGACTTTTGCCGGTCCGCCCGACGCCCAGCCCGCCAACGCATTTGCCATGTCGATGAAAAATTTGCCGAGCCCCGTCGATTCCAAATACGCGCCGAAGAGTATGAACAGGAATATGAACGTCGACGAGACGCCGAGCGGGATTCCGAAAATGCCTTCGGTGGTAAAAAATACGTGGCTGATGAACTCGTCGAGGTCGAGCCCGCGATGCGCCAGTACGCCGGGCATGTATTGTCCGCCGAAGGCGTAAGCGATAAACAACATCACGACGCAGACCATTGGGATTCCGACGACGCGTCGCGCCGCCTCGATCACGAGCAGGATTCCGATCGCGCCGACGATTATATCAGTCGTGGTCGGGAGCGCCGCGCGGAGGATCAGTTGACGGTACTCGATCACTATGTAGGCGGGAGCCGCCGCGCCGAGGATTGCGAACATCGCGTCGATTGGATGAATTTTGTTGTGCTTCCAAGATTTTCGCATCGGATATAATAAAAATGACAGCGCCAATCCAAAGCCCAAATGGATCGAGCGCTGCATCCAAGCGTCGAGCACGCCGAAGACGGCGGTGTAGAGTTGAAAGACCGAAAATGAGATCGCAATCGCCGACACGACCCGTTTCATCACGCCGGTATATTCCATAGTGTTGGATTCGCTGTCGAATTTTTTCAGGACTTGCTCTGAGGTCATAGTTTTATCCGCCATTGCTCCGATCCTTTCTGTTGTTTTTTTGGGGCGACGATTAGAGGGCGCCACCAACACTCCCGCCCCCAAACGGCGGCGCCCAACGGAGGTCGAGATTCCCACCCGCGTCGGCGGCGCCCTTTTCTTCATCAGCGCCAACATTTTTTTCGCGGCATCACTCCGACGGCGCCACGCCTCGTTTCAACAGCCGTGATTTTTAGAGGCGGGCGGGATGAAAAAACATCGCCCCGCGACGACCGCGACGGCGGCGCCCAACCAAAATCGGCAGCACCGACATTTTTTCGCGGCATCACTCCGACGGCGCCACGCCTCGTTTCAACAGCTGTGATTTTTAGAGGCGGGCGGCATGAAAAACCATCGCCCCGCGTTGGCGGCGCCTTTTATCGGCAACGCAGTTGTCAACGTTCGGGCGCCGACGGCACGGGTGGGAACCGCTTCCACAATTTGGGCGCCGTACTCGGTGGGCGGGAGTGCCGACGGCGCCCCTTTTTATCGTCCTTCGGGCGAAACCGCTTGGACGTAGATCGCACACTCGAGCCTCTTCTTTTGAATTTCGCAACCGACCTCGTAAGGCTGCCGAATGTCGCCATGAAACAAATCCGCGTTCGCATGACAGCCGCCCGAACAATAGAATCGCGCCCAACATTCCCGACACCGAGGCTTGTTCAACACGTGCGACCGTCGAAAATAATCTTGCAATCCGCGCGGATCGTCGACGCCGTCAAATACCGAGCCCAATCGATATCCCGCGCGTCCGACGAATTGATGACACGGATATAAATCGCCGTTCACATCGACCGCAAAATATTCATGCCCCGCGCCGCAACCCGACAGCCGCTTCGCCACGCACGGACCGTTCGACAGATCGACGTTGAAGTGGAAGAAAAAGAATCCGCGCCCTTGACGTTGACGTTCCAAATAAGCCTCCGTCAATCGATCGTACTCGCGACGGATCGTCGGCAAGTCGTCTTCGGTGAATCCCAACGGCGAATCTTTCAACACCACCGGCTCAACGCTCAACACATCAAAGCCCGCGTCGTGCATCGACAACACATCGTCGGTGAAGTCGAGATTGCGTCGAGTGTAGGTGCCGCGCAGGTAATAATTTTCGCCGTTGCGACTGTCGACCAGCCTCTTAAAATTCTTCCGCGCGCGATCATACGAGCCATGCCCCGTCGAGTCGGGACGCATCGCATCATGAATTTCCTTGCGACCGTCGAGACTGAGCACCACCGAAATATTATTTTCGTTGAGCCAATCGATGGCGCCGTCGTTGAGCAACATGCCGTTCGTCGTCAACGTCAGCTTGAAAATTTTGTTCGTCTCGATCTCTCGAGCGCGGACATATTCCGTGACGGCTTTGACCGTCGAGAAATTTATAAGCGGCTCGCCGCCGAAAAAATCAATCTCGCAATGCCGACGGTTGATCGATTTTTTGATGATGAAATCGACCGCCGCCCGTCCGACCTCGGCGCTCATCACTCCGCGCGCGCCGTATGAGCCGCCGTCGCCGAAACAATATTTGCATCGAAGGTTGCAGTCTTGAGCGACCATCAGACACAACGACTTGACGATGCCCGATTGCTTGAATGTCGGCGGCACGTCGATATCGGGCGCGAATAACAGTTGAGCGTCGATCAGTTGATGCAGTTCGTCAAGCGCCTCGTCGAGATCGGCGGTCGAATATCGATCGGCAAGCTCCGCGCGGACGGTTTGATCGTTTTCGCCGTCGAAGTGATCCATGATGTCGAAAATCATTCGGTCGACCAGATGCACCGCGCCGCTGTTTATGTCGAGCAGAATAAATTTGCCGCCCTGAACGAATTTATGAATGCGATTGTCGATAGTGATCAGCCTCCGATAAAAAAATTCTGCCATGATTTTAATTCACGGCAGAAAAATTTTCAATGAATACCCGCGCGGGATTATTTTTTTGATTGACGCTCGCAGACTTGGTTGCCGACGGTGCAGCTGGTCTTGCAGGCGGATTGGCAGGACGCTTGGCACTCGCCGCAGCCGCCGCTCTTCATGCCGGACTGCAGAGTCGGTTTGTTGACGGTTTGAATGTGTTTCATGATATCAGCTCCTTTCGACGAAATTATATCGGGCGACGGTTTAGGGGCGCCGCCGACGCGCCCACCTACCGAGGCGGCGCCCAACGGAGGAAAGTACTGCCCACCCGCGTCAACGGCGCCCGCTCTTTAATTCCTAATTCCTTTAGGGGGCGGGCGGGAAATAATTCGTCGCCTCGCGCAGGCGGCGCCCTTCGCTTCAAACGCCGTGGCTTTGGTTGGCGGGCGAAAAATAATTCGTCGCCCCGCGTCGGCGGCGCCCGTCGCTTCAAATGCCGCAGCTTTTATGGGCGGGCAGGGGAAAAATCGTCGCCTCGCGCAGGCGGCGTCTTTTTTGAAAAAATTTTTTTCAGGGTGGGCGGGCGG
>CALGGP010000158.1 GCA_937915885.1 uncultured Selenomonadales bacterium
TGGTCTCAGGCGAGCTGGTCTCAGGCGAGCTGGTCTCAGGCGAGCTGGTCTCAGGCGAGCTGGTCTCAGGGCTGCTGGTCTCAGGCGAGCTGGTCTCAGGGCTGCTGCCTTCAGGAGTGCTCTCGCCGCCGCCATCTACAAAATTGATCGACCAATAGTCGTTGTCGTTAGTGCCGCTGTAAATAACTTCAGCAGTGCTCACCGATACTCCGGATGCCAACGGGATAGACCATACGCCGTTACTATTTTTCGACGGTGTACCGAAAAATTTCGCTATACTGCCACCCTCGAGTTGAGACGCAGAAAGAACACTGCCGTTTTTACGGATGGTAATGATCAAGCCGTCGCCACTTGCGTCCAAGAACTTAAACGACGTGAGTTCGTTTTCAGTTACTTCTTCCCAACCGGCGAATGCTTGAAGATCAAAAGTGAATGGATCCCTCGGTACCCATTCCGGAGATTTCCTTATCTCTTCCAAATTTTTTCACCTCTCGTTGTTCATGAAAACAATTCCTCCCGCCCGTGCAATACTTTATCACACGTTTGGAAGAAACCGTCCGAGGAGATTCTTCAGCGCGCCCCTCGGACATTGCTCATCACCTCCCGTCGACGCCGAGCCGCTCGACCCGCGCGCCGCTTTTTTCGACAAAAACCACCCAATTCAACACTCACCTACGAAATAGCATTTTAAATTTCATTCTAAACCTTGTCAATTAGAATTTTATTAAAAACTCATTAGAAATCCTCCTTCAATCCAAAAAAAATAAGGCTCCGCGCGGAGCCTTTCAATCGTGCCGGAGAATTTTCTATTGTACCGTCGATCAGATCGTGTGCAGCTGGATCGACGAAGTGCCGCCCTCGCCGTATTTCATGCCCGACGTCAGGATCGTCAGATCGCCCTTCTGCACCAAGCCATGCTCGAGTGACGCCTTCGACGCAAATCTGATCATGTCGTCGGGATTCATCCAAGGCACGCCAGGGATCGCCAGCACGCCCCAACGCAAGTTCAAATGCCGCGCCACAATCTGATCGGGCGTGAACGCAATGATGTCCGCCTTCGGACGATATTTCGACACTACTTTCGTCGTGAAGCCCGACTTCGTCGGAGTGATGATCGCCTTCGCGTTGAGCTCGTATGCCAACTGCACCGTCGCATGCGAAATTGCATCCGTCTGCGAGTTCGTGTGATGCATGCCCTTCGTCAGGAAGAGCTCCCTGTACGACAGCGACGCCTCCATGCGCTGCGCAATCCGTTTCATCGTCGCCGTCGCCTCGACAGGATATTTGCCGCCCGCCGTCTCGCCGCTCAACATGATCGCGTCCGCTCCGTCGAGGATCGCATTGCCAACATCAGAAACCTCCGCGCGGGTCGGACGCGGATTCGTCGTCATGCTCTCGAGCATCTGCGTCGCCACTATTACAGGCTTGCCCGCCGCGTTGCACTTCTTTATTATCTGCTTTTGAATAATCGGCACGTCCTCCGCCGGAATCTCAACGCCCAGATCGCCGCGCGCCACCATAATCCCGTCCGAAACCGCGATGATCTCATCAATATTGTCGACGCCCGCTTTGTTTTCGATCTTCGGAATGATCTCCATATGCCCGCCGTGCTTCTCGACCAACGCACGAATTTCTTTGACATCGTCGGCGCGCTGAATGAACGACGCCGCTATGAAGTCCATATCATTTTTGATGCCGAAGATGATATCCTTCTCGTCCTGTTCGCTGACCGCGGGGAGACCCAACGCCACGCCCGGCGCCGCAACGCGCTTTCTTGTGCTCATCTTGCCGCTGTTGAGGATCGTCGTGACGATGTCTTTGTCTTTGATCTCGTCGACCAAAATCTCAACAAGACCGTCACTCAAAAGCAGTTTGTCGCCGGGTTTGACTTCCGCGTAGAGATTTTTGTGATTGACAGAGACGTGCGTCTCATCGCCGGGCTCGTCGGACTGCGTCAACACGAATTTGTTGCCCGCCGTCAACATCACGCTGCCGTCTTTGAATTCGCCGAGGCGCATCTCGGGACCTTTGGTGTCGAGGATCAGCGAGATCACTTTCTTCGACTTCTTTGCGGCTTCGCGGACGCGGTTGATGCGCATCAGATGCCCCTCGTGATCGCCGTGCGAGAAGTTGAATCGCGCGCAATTCATGCCGTTCTCGATCAGTTGCTCGACGATGCCCGGGGCGTCGGTCGCCGGCCCCTGCGTGCAGATGATTTTGGTCTTCTTCAACATAATTAAGCCTCCCAACGTCAGAAAAAATTTTTATCGACTGCCGCCATTATACACGCTTTCACCGCGCATATCAATGAAATTTCCCGTCGACAGCATAAAAATATATTTT
Source organism: uncultured Selenomonadales bacterium (assembly GCA_937915885.1). Taxonomy (GTDB): domain Bacteria; phylum Bacillota; class Negativicutes; order Selenomonadales; family Selenomonadaceae; genus Quinella. The sequence goes on from CALGGP010000158.1 coordinate 2,344, forward strand.
TCGTCGACCGAGCGATTGAGGATCGTCTCGACCGCACGTCCGTATAATTCAATCTGCAGTCGATATTTTTGACGGATCGTCTCCTCGTCCGCGTCCCGATCCGTTTTGTAATCGACCGGCACCGGCCCGCCCGCGTCTCGAAACAGCACGTCGATGATACCCTGCACAAAAATTTTTTCGTCGACCGGCGGCAACTTCTCACTCTCGAGCAATCGATTTAACTCCGTCGGCTCGATCAGCATGTTAAACGGCAGCTCCCGATATATTTCCTCCGCGCGGAGCATTACCGCGCATATCGATAAAATTTCCCGTCGACAGCATAAAAATATATTTCTCGTCGACCGCGCGATTGAGAATCGTCTCGACCGCACGTCCGTATAATTCAATCTGCAGCCGATATTTTTGACGGATCGTTTCTTCGTCTGCGTCCCGATCCGTTTTATAATCGATCAGCACCGGCCCGCCCGCGTCTCGAAACAGCACGTCGATGATACCTTGCACAAAAATTTTTTCGTCGACCGGCGGCAACTTCTCACTCTCGAGCAAGCGATTTAACTCCGTCGGCTCGATCAACATGTTAAACGGCAGCTCCCGATAAATCTCCTCCGCGCGGAGCATGCGTCGACCGAACTCACTCTCGAAAAATCGCGCCGCATCACTCCGACGTATTTTTTGCGCCACTTCGCTCGACAATATTTTTCGCTCCACCATCGACGCAATCTGTTTGTCAATCCCGTCGACCGTCAAATCTCCGTCGAGATCAAGGTGTTGCATCACCGAGTGCATCGCCACCCCGTATTCGAGCCCCGTCATTTTTTTTTCCCGCTCGAAATTCGGGCGCCTATAAAATTTTTCCGTCGCGAGCACTTTGACTGCCGTCTCGTCGTCCGACGCAAATCGACGCTTGATCTCCGTCACCGACATTTTTGCCGGCACGCTCAAACCCTCGACCATCGGCGCTATCGTCGGCTCCGCGCGGAGCGTCGGCGGCTCAACCGTCGGCTCTTCTTCGACCGCGCCGCCCAATATTATTTTTTTCGATTCGATTTTAAACGTCTTGATCGAGATCGTTTGCGCCGTCAACGCCATCATCAGCCAGTCAAGGAATGAGCGCGCGTCCAGCACCGTAAAATTTTTCAATCGATCCAAGCCCCGCAGATGCTCGTATTTGAGCAAATTGCTTTCCTTGATCGAGCCGACCAATATCAGTTTTTCCCGCGCCCGCGTCATCGCCACGTACAATATCCGCAGCTCCTCCGCGATTAATTCATTCAAACACCGCTTGCCGATCACGCGCCGCGCCAACGTCGGCGTCTTGACCGGTACCTTTTCGAGCATGCGATACGGCCCCGCGCCCAGCTCCCGATGCTTCAACAGCGCGCTTGCCGTGTCGTCTTTGATGTTGAATCCATGCCCGAGGTCGGCGACGAATACGATCGGAAATTCCAGCCCCTTCGACTTGTGGATCGTCATGATGCGCACGACGTTTTCATTCTCCCCGAGCGTCCGCGCCGATTTCAAATCATTGTTGAGCTCACGTATTTTTTTGATGAACTGCAAAAATCTCGACAGCCCGCGAAACGCCGTCTGCTCATACGCCGCCGCCCGATCGATCAGCATTCGCAAATTCGCCTGCCGTTGCATGCCGTCGCCCATCGACCCGACCGCCTCGTAATACTTCGTCTCGCGATAGATCGTCGACAGCAGCTCCGGCACGCTCAACGTCATTGACTGATCGCGCCAACGGTTGAGATTTTGTAAGAAGATGCGCGCCTTCGACGGCAGCCCCGTCGGCAGGTTGTAAATCCCGCCGTCGATGTCCATTGCCGCCGTCGTCAACAGCGTATAAAAATCGTCGAACGGCGAGATTAATTTCAGCCGCGCAAGCTCCTCCGCGCTGAACCCGCCGATCGGCGACAGCATCACCGCCGTCAACGGCACGTCCTGCCGCGCGTTGTCGAGCACCGTCAGCATCGACACGATTACTTGTATCTCCGTCGCCCGAAAATACGTTTCCTCCTCCGCCGAATAGCCCGGGATTTTGTTTCGCTTGAGCACGTCGAGGATTGCGCCGGTTGAGCGCGCCGCCGACCTCAACAATATTACGATGTCGCGATATTCGAGCCGCCGATAATTTTTCAGTTCCTTGTCGAAAATCACGGTGCCGTCGCTCATAAATTTTTTGATCCGATTGGCGATCAGTTGTGTCTCGAGCTCGATCTTCGACGCCTTTGATCCGACGCCGCCCGAGTCGCTCACATCGAAATCCGCATTGGTCTTGACGATCGTCTCTTCGTCGGGCGCGTCATCAATCGGCTCGCTCGTCGACGTGATCAAATGCAATTCCGTCGGAGTGTTAAGCGTCGTGCCGTCGATGCTCCGAGCGACGATCGATTGAGTTTCGAGCTTGATTTTCGACGCCTTTGCTCCGACGCCGCCCGCTCCGCGCACATCGAAGTCCGCGTTGGGCTCGCTCGTCGACGTGATCAAATGTAATTTCGTCGGAGTGTCAAGCGTCTTGCCGTCGACCGTCGGATAATCGGCGCCGCAATTCAATCGCGCATCGTCGGTGTAATCGATCTCGACCGCGTCTTTCCTCATCAGCCGCTCGAACACAAAATTCACCGCGTCAATCACTTCGGCGCGCGATCGAAAATTCATCGACAGCTCGATCCGTTCGCAATCGTCCCGCGCGGGATATTCATCGTACTTTTTCATGAAGAGCGTCGGATCGGCAAGGCGGAACCGATAAATCGACTGCTTAACGTCGCCGACCACAAACAAATTATCGTCGCGCGCAATCGACTGCATAATCGCCTCCTGCACGGCGTTGGTGTCCTGATACTCGTCAATCATCACGGTCTCGTATCGCCGACGGAGACCCGCTCGAATATTTTTGTCGTCGAGAATTTTGAGCGCAAGATGCTCCATATCATTAAAGTCGATGATGCACCGCTCGCGCTTGGCACTCGAAAACGCCTCGGCGAACTCGATCGTCACGTCGACCAGCGTCTCTATCGATGGTCGCACCGCGCGCAGGTCTTCAATCAAGCGCTCGGGCGGCGCAAAAAAATATTCCTTTTGCAATCGTTTGATCCGCGCCTTATATCCGTTGTCGCGCAACTGCTTGACCTTCTGCTTCAACGTCTCGTCGAGCCCGCGCGGAAGCGTCACAAAAATTTTCTTCCGATTGATCGCGTCGAAAAGATGTTGCCAATCGATTTGAAACAGCCTCCGCAATTCGCCGATCGCCAATCGATCATCGTTAAGGAACGACGGCGTGTCGGCTCCGAACACTTTTTGCAGGAGCATGCACTCGTCATAAGCGGCGTCGAGCTCGAAAATAATTTGCGCCTTCGCCTCGTCGTACCAACGCACTTGAGTGATGTCAGCGTCGACGGGCACATCAAAATCGAACGGCAACGATCGGAGCCAACCCTCGGGATCGGGATGACTTTGCGCGGTCGCATACAGATCGAGAATCAGCTCGTGCAAAGCGGCGTCGCCGTGCTCATTGCCTCCGAACTCGTCAGTGAAGCGTTGAAATTTTTTCCGAACGTCGGGATCATCGTCGGCATATTGACGCTCGAAAACTTCTTCGACGATCTCTTGTTGAAAAATGTTGAGCTCGTGCTCATCAGCCGCGCGGAACTTCGGATCGAGATCGATCTTTGAAAAGTACCGACGAAGGAGCATTTGACAGAAGGCGTGCACAGTCATAATCGACGCGCCCGACAATAAAATCGATTGCCGCTCGAGCCGATCGAGAGTGTCGGGCTCGCCGCCTTCGGAAATTTTTTTGGCGAGTGCGGCGTGGATACGGGAGCGCATTTCTGCGGCGGCGGCGTTGGTAAAGGTGACGACGAGCATGCGATCGATGTCGCATGTGCCGTCGAGAATCATTTTGATGATGCGCTCGACGAGGACGGCGGTCTTGCCGGAGCCTGCGGCGGCGCTCACCAATAAATTTTTGCCGTGAGTTTCGATAGCCTTAGATTGATCGGCGGTCCAAGCCATGGCTCAACGTCCTTTCTTGCGACGATGACGATAGTAAAGCACAGCGATGATCAGCACGGAGGCGACGACGAAGGCGAGACTGAACTCGTGCCCGAGCTCGAGGAGGTACTTCCAATTTTCGCCGAGCATCATACCGGCAAACAGAATGAGCGCGGTCCAAGGGAGGGAGCCCGCGAAGGTGAAGGCGAGGAATTTAGGGAAGTCGACGCTTGCGAAGCCTGCGGGCAAAGAGATGAAGGTGCGGACGACGGGAAGCATGCGGCTGAAGAAGACGGCGCGGATACCGTATTTATCGAACCACTGTTGAGCAAGGTCGACGTGAGATTTTTTGACGAGGAAATATTTTCCGTACTTGTCGACGAAGGGACGCCCGCCCCTTTTTCCGACGATGTAAGCGAAGATCGAGCCCGCCATGCCTCCGATCATGCCCGCGATCATGGCGCCGGTGAAAGTCATGCGCTCGTCGAAAATGAGATAGCCCGCGAAGCCGAGGATCAATTCGCTCGGGATGGGAATGCAGGCGTTCTCCATCGCCATGAGGATCGCGACGGCGGCGTAACCGTATTGATCGATGAACTGTAAGAAGGTCTGAGATATTTGCTCCATAAAATGTCTCCTTGTGATAGAATGAGAGCCGGAGGTTGATAACTTTGCAAAAAAAAATTTTCGTGGACAGTCACTGCCACCTGAACGATGAAAAATTCGCCGCCGATCTTGACGATGTGATCGCGCGCGCGGTCGACGCCGGCGTCACTCGGATCATCAACTTCGGCTCGACGCTCGACGACTCCGCGCGGGTGGTCGAGATGACGGCTCAATACGAGGCGTGTTATGCGGGCGTGGGCGTGCATCCCGAAGAAGTTTTCGATATGACGAGCGCCGATCTCGATCGGTTGGCGGCGATGACGAAGTCGCCGAAGGTGGTAGCGATCGGCGAGATCGGATTGGATTATTATTGGGAGAAGGACGCCGACCGCCGTCGACTGCAACAAAAAATATTTATTGAGCAGCTCGACTTGGCGCGGCAATTGAATTTGCCGGTGTGCATTCATGAGCGGGAGGCGCATGGCGATGCGATGAATATTTTGCGACGTGAGGGGCGCGGGCTCCGAGGAGTGATGCATTGCTACAGCGGGAGTCTCGAGATGGCGCGGGAGCTGTGGAAGCTGGGCTGGCTGATTGGCGTCGACGGACCGTTGACGTTCAAAAATGCGGCGAAATTGCCGGAGATCGTCCGCGCGGCACCGTCGGACATGATTTTAATCGAGACGGACGCGCCGTACATGGCGCCGACGCCGTATCGGGGAAAAAGAAATGAGCCGTCGTATGTGGTGATGATCGCGGAGAAATTATCGGAGTTCCGCGCGGAGCCGCTCGAAATGATAGCGTCGTCGACGACCGCCAACGCCGAACGCCTTTATTTTAAAGCAATGCGTAATGCGTAATTCGTAATTCGTAATTAAAGGGGCGGGCGGTGCGCCGTCGAGATTCGACGTAAAGGAGTGGTCGCCACCGACGTCCGACGTAAAAAGTTGGGTCGTTGCCGCCGTTCGACGTAAAGGAGTGGTCGCCGCCGACGTTCGGCGTAAAAGATTGGTCGCCGTCGACATTCGACGTAAAAGATTGGTCGCCGCCGACGCGGGGTGGGAACCGCTTCCTCGGTTGGGCGCCGTCACCGGTGGGTGGGAGCGTCGACGGCGCCCCATAAAAAACCGTCGCCCCCGAAGACAATCGGGCTTAGTCGCTGACAGTAAGCGCGGGATAAGCATTGAGATCGGACGCCGCAAACTTCCCCGCCAACGCATGATAATATCCTCGGCAGGCAATCATCGCCGCGTTATCCGTGCACAGTATTTTCGACGGATAATAAAATTTCAGCCCGCGTCTTTCGCACTCCGCGCGGAGCCTGCTTTCGAGCGCCGAATTAGCCGCCACTCCCCCCGCCAACACGATCGAGCCCAACCCGAAATTTTTAGCCGCGTCGATCGTCTTATCGATCAGACTGTCGACGACCGTCCGCTGAAAACTCGCCGCCACGTCTGCACTATTGATCACATCGCCGCGCATCTGAGCACTGTTCAGATAATTGAGCACCGCCGACTTCAAACCGCTGAAGCTGAAATCGTAGCCGTCGACCTTCGGGTGCGGAAAATCGATCGCGTTCGGATTGCCCGCCTTCGCTAATTTATCGATCTCGGGACCGCCGGGATAAGGCAAGCCCATCACTCGAGCGATCTTATCAAAAGCCTCGCCCGCCGCATCGTCCCGCGTCTGACCGATCAGATCAAATTCGTTGTAAGTCTTCATGTTGATCAGCGCCGAATGCCCGCCCGACACGATCAGCGACAGAAACGGCGGCTCGAGCTCGGGATGCGACAAGAAATTGGCGAAGATATGACCCTGCAGATGATTGACGGCGATCAGCGGTCGGTCGAGCGCGAAGGCGAGAGTTTTTGCGGTCGACACTCCGACGAGCAATGCGCCGACGAGCCCCGGTCCGTAAGTGACTGCGATCTGATCGATATCGTCTAAGTTTATGTGGGCGTCGTTGATTGCCTGATCGATGACGGGCATGATGTTGACGATGTGTCGACGTGAAGCGATCTCGGGGACGACGCCTCCGAATTTTTGATGCAACGGGATTTGCGTCGAGATCACATTTGAAAGAATCTCGCGACCGCCGCGAAGGACAGCCGCCGCCGTCTCGTCGCAACTCGTCTCGATACCCAACGTAATAATTTTATTATCCATTTCCGATCCTTACATTTATTTTTCTCAGCCGCGCGCAAAATTGGTGTCGCCGCCGACGCGGGTTGGCAGTGAAACAAGCGGGCGGCGCCTCCGACAGGGCTTTGAATGCTGCCGCCTTCGATCTTTCGTGCCTGGCGCCATCGACGTGACACTGAAGGTTGCCGCCTTCAACCGCCCGATCAGGGCGCCGCCGACAGGGCACTGAAGACCGCCGCCTTCAATCGATCGCGGGAGGCGCCGTCGCCGCAGGATGCGACTGTTTAACGTTGCCGCCTTCGATCTTTCGTGCCTGGCGCCATCGACGTGACACTGAAGGTTGCCG
>CALGGP010000159.1 GCA_937915885.1 uncultured Selenomonadales bacterium
TGCGTCGGCAGCGCACGCCCACATCGGCAGCATTCGCCCGCGTCGGCGGCACCGAGCTTTTCATCGAATGTAGCGCTCAACGAAGGACGACAGCCCGCGCGTCGGCGGCACTGAGCTTTTCATCGAACGATGGCGCCCAATGAAGGACGACAGCCCGCGCGTCGACGGCGCCTAACTTTTCATCGAATGACGGCGCTCAACGAAGGTCGGCAGCCCTCCCGTGTCGGCGCCCACCTTTACAGCGAACGACGGCGCTCAACGAAAGATGCCATGCCGCCCACATCGACGGTTTTTAATTATGAATTACGAATTACGCATTACGCATTGCAGTTTGGAGTGATCGGGCTTGCGCCACGGCAGAAAAATTTTTTTGAGCACCGTCCTGCTGTGCCTTGCCGCCGTCGCCGCATATTTTTTCCTCTACCATCAGCCGCTCGAAAGAAAAATTCTTCAACTCGAGCTCGACCGTCGCAAAGCCGCGCAACAATCCGTCGACATCATCAATTTCAAAAATCGGCACGGCGACCTGTCAAAGCTGATGCTCGATCTCAACGAACAACGCAACGATCTCGAGCGCGCGCTCCCGCCGCAACTGTCGCAGGGCGAATTTATCAATTACATGCAGTCGACGGCGCTCGCTCACCAAATCCGATTGCTCGAGATCACGCCGAACACGCCTACGCGCGACGAGGCGCTCCCGATCACGCGCCTGCCGATTCGCGTGCACATCGAATGCACGTATTTCGAGCTGCTTGATTTTCTGAAGGCGCTCGAGCAGAGTGAGCGTTTCATCGACATCAAAAATTTTAAGGCGACGAGCACGAGCGAAGGGGCGCGGCTCAATTGCGAGTTGGAGCTGATGATATTCGCCGCCGAAATTGAGGAGGATACGGATGCTGAGATTTTTGACGGCGGGCGAGTCGCACGGACCGCAATTGACGGCGATAGTTGACGGGTTCCCCGCCGGAGTGAAACTTGACGTTGAGGCGATAAACAAAAATTTATCGCGGCGCCAACAGGGATACGGGCGCGGCGGTCGAATGAAAATAGAGACGGATCGGGTCGAAATATTATCGGGCGTGAGATTTGGAGAGACGCTCGGAAGCCCGATCACGTTGGTCGTAAAAAATCGGGATTGGGAGAATTGGCGGGATCGAATGTCGGCGTTCGGCGATCCCGTCGGCGAAAAGGTGACTGCCGTCCGTCCGGGGCATGCCGATCTCAACGGAGTAATCAAATATGATCGGCGGGACGCGCGTGATATCCTCGAGCGCTCGAGCGCGCGTGAAACGACGATGCGGGTTGCCGTCGGAGGCTTGTGCAAAGAATTTCTCCGCGCGGTCGGAATTACGATCGAAAGTCGAGTGACGATGATCGGAGGCGCAACGACAGTTGAAGAGATGCACGCGGCAATCGACGCGGCGAAGTCGAAAGGAGACACGCTCGGAGGAATTTTCGAGGTGAGCGTCAAGGGCGCGCCGATCGGGTTGGGCTCGCACGTGCAATGGGATCGTCGGTTGGACGGACGGTTGGCGGAAGCATTTATGTCGATCCAAGCGATCAAGGGCGTGGAGATCGGAGCGGGTTTCGAGTGCGGAAAAAAATTCGGCAGCGAAATTCATGACGAAATATTTTTGGTCGACGGACGGCTCGTAAGAAAAACGAATCGAGCGGGCGGCGTCGAGGGCGGCATGACGAACGGCAAAGAAATTTTAATCCGCGCGGCGATGAAACCGATCCCGACGCTAATGAAACCGTTACAAACGATCGATATAGAAAGTAAGGCGGCGGTGACGGCGTCGAAGGAGCGGAGCGACACGTGCGCGGTGGAAGCGGCGGCGGTGGTCGGCGAGGCGATGGCGGCGATCGTGATCGCAGAGGCGGTGCTTGAAAAATTCGGGGGCGATTGTTTGACGGACATACTCTCGTCGATGCAATCATACTCCGCGCGGAATTTTATATCCCGTCCGCCCGCCCATTAAGGGCTAAAGCCTTTTGCCCCTCTAGTCAACGGAGTAACGGAAAAAAATTTTTTCAAGATCGGAAGAGCACACGTCTGAACTCCA
>CALGGP010000160.1 GCA_937915885.1 uncultured Selenomonadales bacterium
TGGTGGGCGGGCGGGAGAAAAGGAGGTAAAAAGATGAGAGCAGTAAAATTTTTGTTGGCGCTGATGCTGATGTTGGCGGTGACGTTGCCGGCGTCGGCGGCGCCCGAGGACGAAGACGATATAATTCATTTCGAGGAGGTTACGCCAATCAGAGTGGAGCGTAACGGCATCGAACTGCTTCGAAACGATAAACTTCATTTCGAGGAGGTTACGCCAATCAGAGTGGAGCGCGACGGTACCGAATTGCTTCGGACTTATCTTGAATCGCCGTCGAAGGAGGAAAATGTTTCGTGCCGTGTCCAAATGATTATCCACAACCCGTATCTGCACGGCAGCATCAATTATCGCGACGTCACGCTCAAGGATAAATCTTACAGCAAGGGCTTCGTCGATTTGCTTTGCTTCCTCACGCCGACGAAGGAGCGGTCGATGGGCATTCCGTTTTATGTCGTCGAGGAGAACGGCAAGTCGACCGTCTACATCAAACTCGACGATCAATGGAAGAAGGAAAGTAATCCACTCGACGACGATACGACGCCGGACGTCGGCGATGCCGATGCCGTGCTCGAATTTGTCAAGGGCGCGACTTTGATTGAGGAGCGCGGATTTTTGAGCGTCCTCCGAGTGACGCTCGACAACGTCAAGGCGGTCGATGAGCTCGAGGCGTCGTTGACTGCCAAGAAGGGCGAGCTCGACGTGAATTATAAAAATTTCCTTGACGCGATGCGCACCGTCGACGGCATTGATTTTTATCTGACGATCAACACGGTCACGAATCAGGCGCAGATGATCGAGGCGGATTTCAGCGGCTTAGTGCAGGGATTTTCCGGCAAAATGCTCGACGCTTACTCGACCATCATTGCGTTCGAGCCGACGCTCAATGAGACGCTGAGCAGTCTGACGAGCGGCACGGAGGTAAAACTGTACATTTCGTTCGACGACGACACGGAGATCAACGTCAAGGATTTTGCCCTGCCGCGCGAGGCGAAGAAGGCGAAGAAAGCCGCTTGATCAGAATTGGAAGTATAAAAACTCGGTGACGCGCGAAAGGTGCAGCACCGCGATGAATAATGCAACCGCCGTTGCCGCCGCCCAAATCGGTGACGGCGCTATTTTTTTTGTCAACTGATTGGAGTTGGGGGCGAAGGCGACGAGCCCGATCGCGAGCGCGAAAATAATTTTGTCGAGGGAGCCCGGGACGTTGCCGACAGTCAAGTCGACGCCGAACATCGACGCGAGCGTGACGATCTTTTGAGGAAATACAATGCCGTTGGCGCCGACCATTGCGGCGATCATTTCGAGCGCATTATCGATCGACTCCGCGCGGAAGAAAATCATAGTGAGCAGGACGTAGGCGAGCAACACGACGTGCGCAAGGGGCTTGGGCATCGATCGATTATAAAATTTCCACACGTAATTGACGACGATTCCGATCGCATTGAGCAACGCGAAGACGACGAAATTCCACCCCGCGCCGTGCCATATGCCGACGATGAAAAATGCGATGAACGACGCGGTGACGGTATGCCCGAGCGTTCGGGTTTTTAATCGACGAATGATCGGCATGTAGACGCAGGCGGTGATGGCGTTCGTCAGCGATATGTGCCATCGTTGCCAAAAATTGATCATCGACGAGGCGCGATACGGCGAATTGAAATTGATCGGGATGTCGAGATTCATCATCTTCGACAGTCCGACCGCCATATCCGAATAGCCCGAGAAGTCGAAGTAGAGCTGGAGCATGTAAGAGATCGACGTGAGCCAAGCCGTTAAACAATCGAGCGTGGCAGTCGAGCCGAAACCTTCACCGACATAGGGCGACAATTGATCGGCAATCATCACCTTCTTGATCAATCCGATCGTAAATAAAATCAGCCCGCTCGAGAGATTTTGCCACTCGGGCGAACGGAGCGCGGGATTGTCGAACTGCTTAAACATTTGACGGTGGTAGAGTATCGGACCCGCCATCAGGTGAGGAAAAAACGACACGAACAGCGCGTAATTTACGAGCCCGTGATCTTTCGAGACGCCCGCATAACAGTCGTAGATATAAAGCAGTTGGGTGATGGTAAAAAATGATATGCCGAGCGGCAAAATCAATCCGAGGTTGGAATATTTATAGACGCCGAGCAGCCCGATGTTGAAAGACAATCCGACGATGAAAAAAATTTTGGAGCGTCGGCGGAGGATCAGTCGGGCGATGATGTAATTGACGGCGATGCTTCCGATTAACAGCGGCAAAAAAGTGATGTCCCAATATCCGTAGAAGAAGAGGCTCGAAAGCAGCAGCCAACCGTTGCACAGCTCCGCGCGGAGCCGACCGAGCGCGAAGTAAACGGCGAGCACCGTCGGGAAAAACATAAAAATAAATTCGTAGGAGTTGAAAAGGATCGGCGTCGCCTCCTTTTTTTGTGGGCGCCGCCTGCGCTCCCACCCACGACCGACGGCGCCCAACCGTTAAATTTGAAAAAATTTTTTTCATGGGTGGGCGGGCGGCGTCCTGGGGCGGGACACTAACGACGATG